>DITP01000072.1 GCA_002422135.1 Acholeplasmataceae bacterium UBA6181 | reverse complement strand
TTCTTTTTTCATCCGATCAATATATCTTTGGTTAATTTCTGAGAAATAAACCTTCTTAGCCCCATGTTCTAATAATAATTTAGTTAAATAATAACCTGTCTGACCCGTACCTTGAATCGCATAAGTATATTTACTGATGGTATCATCACCATGTTTATACATTAAGGCAGAACGGATACCATGGAATGCACCCAGTGCAGTCTTTGGTGATGGATTTCCAGATTTACCTTCTAACCCTACCACGTAATCCGTTTCCATGCTGACAAAATCCATGTCTTTCGTTCCAGTATTGACATCTTCTGCAGTGATGTATCTTCCATTTAAACTTTGAACATAACGTCCAAGAGCACGGAAATAACCTTCACTCTTCACTTTGTCTGGATCACCAATTAAGACGGTTTTTCCTCCCCCTAAATTTAGTCCAGCAGCTGCAGCTTTGTAGCTCATACCTCTTGCAAGTCTTAAACAGTCAATGACTGCCTCTTCTTCACTTGCATAGTTCCACAGTCTAGTACCACCAAGGGCTGGTCCTAACGTGGTGTTGTGAATACATGTAATTCCTTTCAAACCTGTCGTTCTGTCATAAAAATATACGACTTGCTCGTACTGATGTTTCGCCATATAGTCGAAAACTTTGAAATCGCTCATCATAATCTCCTTTCAATTTTCTAAAAGCGCTTACATAAACATTATAGCATAAGAGCATATAAGATATATGATAAATCATATAATTTTTCAAATTTGATTTTTCTGCAAAAAAATAAGGCAGTCGCCTTATACTTTTTGTAATCTTTTTTCGATATCTTGAATCCATAATCCAAGATGATAACCATCTACAAAACCATGATGGACCTCAACCGAGAAAGGCATCATCAGTTTTCCATCGACATCTCTAAACTTACCCCAAACTAATCTTGGAATTGCATCTTGTGGATCATGATTTTCAGCATGAGTGACTTGGGTATAAGTCGCCCAAGGAAATGTCGTAATATAAACTAAGTCTTTGCGTTTTTCTTCGTCTAAATCAATAAACTGATCACCTTGTTTTATGCTTTTCTCTTTCGCATGTTTGATAAATGATTGTTGATCACTTTCATAGTTTACTGTAACAATCCTAAAACGATCCGTGTCTTCGATTAAATCAGTAAATGAAGGATGAATCGTATCAAAATAAACAACTTCATCTCCAACCATACGATAATGAAAGGCATCATGTTCATTCATAATAGTCGTAATAAAATGAATAAAAGATAAATAAAATGAGTGTTTTTCCTCTTTGACCTTATGATAAAAATGAGTGACATCTAATTCAAAAGTCATGATATACCTTGGATGATCGAGCTTTCTAAAATAATCAAATGTATCAAACCGTTCCCAAGTCTTTAAATCAATTTTCTTCATCCTATTTCTCCTTCAAAAAATTGATCCGATGCTCTGTCATTTCTTTGATAAAATTACTAAAGAATACTGCATCATAGCCATGAACTGTTTTGAATGTATGATGTTCAGTCACTTTAACGCCCTCAGCTTTTAATCTTTTCGCATAAAGAACACCTTCATCTCGAAGCGGATCAAACTCCGCAGTCTCGATATATGTTTTTGGTAATCCTTTTAAATCAGCAAGCGATGGTGAAGCATAGGGTAACATGCCATGATCGCCATTTTTCAAATAGAGTTCCCACATCACACGATTTAGCGCACTATTCCACATGGGTGTATCAAAATAGTTCTTTTGTGATTCAGTATCTTGTTTCATATCAATCACGGGATAAATCATCATTTGTTTATAAATTTTAGGTCCATTTAAATCCCTTGATAACAGGCTGATAGCTGTTGCTAAATTACCACCAGCACTATCACCAGCAATGGTGATTTTTGAGGCATCAATATTTAAAAAATCTTCATGTTCTTTAATCCATTGTAATGCGTGATAACCATCCATCAAAGCCGTAGGAAATGGATGTTTAGGAGCAAGGCGATATTTCACATAAATGGCATTATGATTCGCTCCAACCATCATGTTTGTAATCATTTTAATGTGGACTGGAGTTCCTTCAATTTGAAAAGCACCACCATGGAAGTATAAAATCACTGGAAGTTTTTCGGTGTTTTTTTTGAAATCATAAAAAATGATTTTGATTTTTTCATATCGATATCCTCGTATCCAAAATCTACGCATCCGGATCCCACGCTTTGGACGGGTAAAAAACATCGAAAACTCAAATAATAGATTTTGAATAATCCGTCGAGTATTCGAATATTTTAAAAATCGTATTGGTTTTAAGACTGAAAGTTCAGGAATTACTTCATATTTAGTCAACGTTTCACGTCCTCTTCAAAATGGTTTTTATACTCGCCAAATCCTTCTTTATCTAAATCCCTATATGGGATAAACCTTAACGCGGCTGAGTTGATACAATATCGGTACCCACCAAGTTCTATCGGACCATCTGTAAATAAATGACCCAAATGGCTATCGGCTTCCTTACTTCGAACCTCAGTTCGAATCATACCAAATGTTTTATCCATTTTGGTTTGAAGTGAACTAATGGGTTTTGAAAACGATGGCCACCCACAAGAACTATCGAATTTATCAGTACTTAAAAATAGTGGCTCATTTGAGACAATATCAACATAAAGACCATGATCGTGATGATTCCAATAAGGATTTTCAAATGGTCTTTCAGTACCGTTTTCTTGAGTCACGTGATATTGAATGGGTGTGAGTTTCTTTTTTAATACTTCTTTATCTTTAATCATTAGAATTCTCCATGTTCTTCACATATTTTTTTAAATGCTTGTTCGTTTTCTAAAAAAACATCTACAATCATTGGATCAAAGTGGGTTCCTTTATGGTCAACAATTATTTTTTTAGCTTCTTCATGAGAATATTTTCGTTTATAAACTCTTTTTGAAGTTAACGCATCATAAAAATCCGCTAATCCAACAAGTCTGGCTGACAAAGGAATTGCTTCCCCTTTTAAGCCATCTGGATATCCTGAACCATCAAATTTTTCATGGTGATGTCTTATAATCTCTTGTGCCATATTCAAAAATCTAGCTTTCGGATACTTTTCTTTAATCGCTTTAATGATATCGTAACCAATGATGACATGCTCTTTCATCTTAGCGAATTCATCTTTCGTATATTGACCAGGTTTTTTTAAAATAATGTCATCGATTCCTATTTTTCCAATATCATGTAACTGACATGAAATCATGAGGTCGTCTTTAAATGTTTGATCAATTAATTGGCGATATTTTGGATGTTCCTCAAGACCTTCCATCAATATTTTAGACAAGTTACTCACTCTTGATAAATGACCTAAAGCCCCTTTATCTCTGGCTTCAAATACACGAGACAAAGCATAAACAACAAAATTTTGTTCAACAAGAGAAATTGTTTTTTTAGCACTATACATCCGCCGTGAAAACTCTTCTTTCGTAAACGGGCGACCCATAAAATCATCAATACCACATTCTAAACAAATTTTCGTAGTGAGTTGATCATTTTTTTCAACCATTAAGATATATGTGTGATGATCATATTCATATTTACGAATAAGTTTGATAAGTTCTTTATCTTTACTTTCAAAATTCATGGCTTCATCAATAATTAAAAAATCAGGCTTATGTTTTTGCCAATCCAAAAAGCCTTCCATTTTATTCCCAATAAAATAATCAATTTGAAGTTCTTTTAAATATCCAATGACTATATCAAGATCCTCTTGATGTTCTAACATCACTTGTGCTATCAATATCATCACCTCATCTTCATTATAGCCTAAAC
>DITP01000080.1:17104-23137 GCA_002422135.1 Acholeplasmataceae bacterium UBA6181 | reverse complement strand
GATGTCACATTTTATAAGCTCATTGAAACGAAACAATTTGAATGGAATGACTATAAAATCAGAGTTTCACAGTGGGAATTAGATCGTTATTTACCAATTATCTAGGAATGGCTTCGGCCATTCTTTTTCTTATGTTATAATTTAACTAATCGAGACGAAAGGAATTTATAAAGATGAATTGGAATTTAGATGATTTGTACTTAGGATTTGATGAAACATATCAAAAAGACTTAGTGAAGATGAATGAACTGATGGATCAATATATCAAACATATTGAATCTCCTATGAAAGATGATGTTTCCTATATTGAAGGCTATTTAACGTTGAGTGAAACGATGACAAAGCTTGTTCGTACGCTTGCGAGTTATGCATCTTTAAGAATGAGTACGGATGTGACGAATCAAGAAGCATTAGTGTATATGTCAAAGATTCAACATATTGGAAGAAAGGCAACCGCTCAAAATGTCGCATTTACACGTTACTTAAAGACGGTTGATTTAGACCTTTTATCCAAAAAATCTTCGTTGATTAAACATTACCTATTTAATTTAATGAAAGAACAAGAAGAAGCAATCCATTTACTTTCTGAAAAGGAAGAAGTTCTGTATTCAAAGTTATCTGAACTTGGAAGTTCTTCTTGGGGTCAACTTCAATCGGTTTTGACATCGAATGTCAATGTCAATTACCGTGATCAAGTGATCACGTTACCAGAAGTACGTAATTTAGCTTATGAAAAAGATCCAAGTGTCAGAAAAGATGCTTATGAGGCTGAATTAAAAGCTTATGAAGTCATTGAAGATGCAGTATCTTTAGCTTTATCAAATATTAAACGTGAAGTGAATACCATGAATGAACTTCGTGGATATCAATCAGCCCTTGATAAGACTTTATTACAATCGAATATGACAAAGAAAACGTTGGATGCGATGCTAAATGCGATGAAGGATTATCGGGTTCATTTTGCAAACTATCTCAAAGAAAAAGCGAAATATTTAGGTTACAAAGGAAGTCTTCCATTTTATGAGATGTTTGCACCTGTTGGGAAGTTAGAAAAGACTTATACTTACGATGAAGCTCAAGAACTTGTGAAAGAAGGCTTTTATAGCTATTCAGATCGTTTAGGTGATTTTGCCAAAAAAGCTTTTGACAATCACTGGATTGATCCATTTCCTAAAAAGGGAAAACGTGGTGGTGCTTTCTGTTCTAACCAACCACAAATTAAGCAATCACGGATTTTATCAAATTTTACAGGATCCTTATCTGATTGTTTAACATTAGCGCATGAGCTCGGTCATGGATATCATGGTGAAGTGATCTCACATAACAGTCCACTTCATTGGTCTTATCCAATGCCACTCGCAGAAACAGCTTCGATTTTTTGTGAAACGATTATGAACCAGCATATGCTTAAAACATTTAAGAAACCGGAAGAACGATTATCCATCTTAGAAAATTCACTTCAAGGAGATACACAAGTTGTCATCGACATTCTTTCTCGTTATTTCTTTGAAACAGAACTTTTTGATAAAGCAAATGGACCCGTATCGAAACATCAAATGAAAGAGATGATGACTAAAGCTCAAAAAGAGGCTTATTTAGATGGTCTTGATCACGAAATCTTACATCCTTATATGTGGTTAAATAAAGGCCATTATTATTCTGCACGCTTAAATTTCTACAACTTTCCTTATGCCTTTGGATTACTCTTTGGAAAAGGGTTATATGCGCAGTATTTAAAAGATCCAATGAGTTTTAAAGAAAAATATGATGATTTACTTAGGGTGACCACACAAGCGGACATCGTAGATGTGGCTAAAACTATGCATATTGATGTCGAAGATGAACAGTTTTGGACTGATTCACTCGAAATGGTTAAAAAAGACATTGATGAAGTCATTTCATTATTCCACAAAGTGGTATAATTGAAAGAGAATTGAAAGAATCTTTTTAGTATCCTATTTTTAATGGAAGAGGGGTATATGCATGCAGAATCAAATGTATGAGCAAGAAAATGAGATTTCATTAGTTGATTTATTTCTCATGATTAAAAAGTATTTCTTATTTTTAGTTATCTTCACATTATTAGCTGGTGGGATTGCTGCTATTTATGTCTATAATATTGCACCCAAGACCTACCAATCCGATGTTCAAATTGTCGTAACTGGTCAACATCAAGCGGTGAAAGATTTTTTAATGAGTGATATTGTCATTCAAGAAACCATTAAGAGTTTAAATCTCGATATTGATCCTGCGACAGTAAAAGAAGGATTTACCATTACATTCAATACATCCAGTAGAATTATCGACGTTAGTCTTCAATTAGACTATAAAAATTATAGTCGAATGATTTTAAATGCGATGATGATTGAAAGTTTAGAAATCATTGAAAATAATCCATCCTATGCATCATTTAGTGGTGTGATATCTTATCCATCCAGCGCATCTTTAGAAGAAAGAATCGCACCGAATTATTTTCTAGTGATTTTTATTGGCATGATACTTGGAGGTATTGTTTCTTTGGGTTATGTGTTTATTAAAGAAATGATGTTTCCAAAATATGCGACCAAAGAAGCACTTGAAAAGAGTCTTGAATGTGACTGTTTAGGTTTAATTCCTTTATATGATGAACGTGGAGGACAGAAAAATGCTTAAATTCCAATGTCCTTTTAAACAAACATTTGAATATTCATTTGTGGTATCTAAAGAAAAGCCTTCAGATTTAGTGTCCTTAGCTTATGAAAAAGCGATTGATAATCTCTTATATGCAAACATTGATGATAAGTATAAAGTCGTCTCCATCATGCCGACGATGAAGCATGATCATCAAGCAAATCTTGTGGTGAATCTAGCATATCAACTTAAGAAGAAAAATCAAAAAGTTTTAGTTATTGACCTAGACTTTAGAACTCCAAGATTACAAGTTGTATTACAATCAGGTATGGATCGAGGCATTTATCATCATCTATTTAAAGGACTTGATGCTAAAAAAACGATACTTCATGATAAAACGTATGGGTTTGATGTCATCTTAGTTGGTCAAGAGATCAATTCTGTCACTCAAGTGTTAGAATCTAAAAAATTAAGTGATTTTATTGAAACCATGAAAAGTGATTATGATGTGATTTTATTGATTTCGCCATCTTTAGCTTATAACAAAGATGGATTAAGCATTGCGAAGTTATCAGATGGCATTCTTTATATCGTATCGAAGAAATATTCAAACAAACAAATCGTTGATTCAAGTTATTTACAATTGAAACAACTTCAAGTTCCAATACTAGGATCGTTACTCATTGATTATAAGGAACATGAGAAAATCTTAGGCATTCCATTACTTTAAGTTAAGGCACTTTCGGTGCCTTTTTCTATCACAGTTTTTATGTATACGCTTTCATATTTCTTTGTGTTATACTTATAGTATAAGGAGTGAGCATTATGGCATACGTTGAAATTGGTAATCTCTATTACTTCATGTATATTCTTATCGCAATCTTTTTAACATTTTTAACCATTAAATTCTTAAATCACAAAAGCACTCGCTTTCAATATTGGTTTATCTTTTTTTTGATTATGCTTGGATTTACCGTCCACTTTTTAAAAGTCTTAATCCCACCTTATCACTTGGTGGATCCAATATGGACAAAGATGACGTTTGAAAATATTTGTGCGACTTCTGCATTAATGTTTCCCGTTTTATTCTTTGTTAAAAATAAAACAATTAAAGATTATATGGTCATGGTTGGGGTAGCATCTGGAATTATTACCTTTATTTTCCCTGTGGATGTCACGAGTGCATATTTTAATGGTGACATCTTAACCAGTACTCAAATTGAGCTCTATAAAAATGCTTTTAGCATCGAAACCATTCGATTTTACACATCCCATTTTTTAATCTTTTTACCACCCTTTTTAATGCTTCATTATAAATTTCATGAACTTTCCATTAAACGTGCATATCGTGCACCTTTCATGTTGTTTACGATTTTTATTATTATCTTTATCAATGAACTGATTGTGACTGCTCTTGGATGGGTGCCAAAAGAACAACTCTATGACCCTCAACGAAGAAATCCCTCATTTATTTTTGGCGTGAGAGGAGATTTAACAGGACTTGGTGCACTCATCGGTCTATTCGTTCCAATTTTCTTACTGACGAATCCGACAGGCTCAGGATTTTTCCCCGTTTTATGGTTACTTGGGCCAACTCTGGTCTACGGTGGGATGATTGCTTTAGCATTCATGCTCATCTATGATCGAGAAGAAACATTTAAATATTTTCAAAAAATATTAAAACTTTCACCAAAAGAATCAACACAACCTAAGGATATAAAATAAAAAAATAAAACAAAACAAATCTGAAAGGAAGTTAATGATGAGAGAAAGACCTAAAGGATTCAAGTATGTCAAGACATCTTTTAATTACATATCGTATTATAAAGATGGCGCTTGGGATGAAGGGATTTTAAGAACAGAAGACACACTCACGATTTCGGCAACCTCAACATCCATTCATTATGGTCAACAATGTTTTGAAGGATTAAAAGCTTATCGAAGAAAAGATGGTCATATTCAACTTTTTAGAATTGAAGACAATGCCAATCGATTCAAACTAAGTTGTGAAAGATTGGCGATGCCGATCATTTCGACTGAAAAGTTTATTGACGCTGTTAAAAAGACAGTCAAAGCGAATGAAGATTTTGTTCCGGATTATGGATATGGTGAAACGTTATACATCCGACCTTTTATGATTGGTGTCGGAAACAACCTAGGACTACGCCCATCCTCAGAATACATTTTTAGTGTGATTGTATCACCCGTAGGACCCTATTTTTCTGGCATAGCAAAACCAGTAGATATGATGGTTAGCCCTTATGACAGAGCGGCACCGCATGGGACTGGTGATGTCAAAGTTGGTGGGAATTATGCCGCCTCATTAAAAGCTCAATTAGAAGCGAAAAAATTGGGGTTTGCCGATTGTATCTTTTTAGATCCTAAAACCCATTCAAAGATTGAAGAAGTTGGGGTTGCGAACTTTTTTGGAATTACTAAAGATAAAAAATATATTACCCCTAAATCACCTTCAATCTTAAATTCCATTACGAATCGTTCGTTAAAATGGTTAGCAATGCATGTCTTAGATCTGCAAGTGTTAGAAGAAGATATCTTTATTGATGAACTTGATCCATTTGAAGAAGCAGGAGCTTGTGGAACGGCAGCTGTTATTTCACCGATTGGTTCGATTACAAACATTGGAAAAAAACATGTGTTTCCATACCATGAAACCATGGGACCCTATACGAAACAACTCTATGATTTATTAACAGGTATCCAATTTGGTGACATCAAAGATCCAAATGATTGGGTCACCGTATTAGAATAAAAACAATCAAGGTTGAACATTTGTTTCAACCTTTAAATTTATCCTTGATTCTTCACAAAAATAGGACTATAATAAATCCGTTTTGGAGGTATATTTACATGAAATTAATCATCTTTATTATGAATCGTGTTGAAAAATTAGATAAGCTCATTCGTGAGCTTCATCAAAAAGGCATCAAAGGGGCTACCATCTTAAGTAGTACAGGCATGGCACAAAAACTTTTAGCCAATGAAGACACCGCTTTTATTGGCAGTTTAAAAGCACTTTTTGATAATCCTCGTGTGGAATCAAAGGTCATAATGACCGTGGTCAAAGAAGACCAAATCGATATCGTTTATCAAGTCATTGAAGACATTGTCGGAGACCTATCACTTCCGAACACAGGGATTGTTTTTACGGTGGATGTCGCACAAGTGAAAGGTTATACAAAGGCCATTTAATATGCAGATCTTATTTCACATGGCAATCTTGATTGCAACCGGTCTTATCTTTGGCAAGATTGCGAAATATGCGAAACTTCCAAACGTCACAGGATATTTAGTGGGTGGGTTGCTCATCGGACCAAGTTTACTTGGGCTAGTGGGCGAAGATGCTATCCAAAGTTTAAGTTTAATTTCAACAGTCGCCTTAGGTTTCATTGCATTCTCAATTGG
>DITP01000080.1:0-17076 GCA_002422135.1 Acholeplasmataceae bacterium UBA6181 | reverse complement strand
CTCCTTATCTATTTCACCATCAAAGGGCAAATGACCATTGAATCGTTAAGATTTAGTTTAGTATTAGCTGCGATTGCAGCAGCAACCGCACCAGCAGCCACCATGATGGTCGTCAGACAATATAAAGCGCGTGGGGAGCTCACTGAAACTTTAATGAGTGTTGTGGCCATTGATGATAGTGTCGCGATTATTTTGTTTGGTTTATTTGTTGCGATAGCGAATGCTCTAAATCCAGTCGGAACTGATGTATCACTTTTCATGCAATTTTTAAATCCATTTATAGAAATCATCGTTTCTTTATTCATTGGTTTTGTAGGAGGGATTATCTTATCCCTAGGAACCAAATGGTTTACGGGAAGAGGAAATAGAATTAGCTTAACGATCGCGATTATTTTATTTGTTTTATACTTATCGGATTATTTCCACGGTTCCACCTTACTTGCAGCACTTATGTTAGGTGCGACATTTGCAAACACGTCACCAAACTATGAAGAAGTCAATGGATTAATCTATTTCATTACACCCCCTATTTTTATTATGTTCTTTGTCTTAAGTGGTGCAGAACTTAAATTATCGGTCTTAACAGCAGTAGGGTTAATTGGTATTATTTACGTTGTATTTAGAGTCGTTGGTAAAATACTGGGTGCTTATCTAGGTGCAAAGGTGACAAAGGCTTCGCCTGTGGTGTCTAAGTATTTAGGGTTCACCCTTATTCCACAAGCCGGAGTAGCCATTGGGCTATCGCTCATTGCAACTCAAGTTTTAGACCCCGAGATGGGTGCACAAATTCGTGCCATCATCTTATCTGCGACATTAATCTATGAACTTATTGGTCCAGTTATTACCAAGATTGCACTTAAAAAAGCTGGAGAAATTCAGATAGAAAACTAATTATTTAATATATAAGTTGTTTTTGGTTTTCTGAATGTTTGATTCAGACGATTAACTAGTTTTTAATGATACAACTAAATTGATGATAAATCATCATGCATATTGAAACACGATTCACTGAAACATGATTCAGTAAATGAATAATGAATAGAATTTCTTTGATTTAAATAAACGATAACAAACATATAAAAATGGGTTGATCTAAACGATCAGCCCATAATTTCTTTTTATTGAATCGGTCTTATCCAACAACGTCTCCGTTTATGGTTAATATGTTCAAAGTCTTTCCATTGATTTTGAATGGCTAAATTGAGTTCGAGTTCAGGACCGGTCTCTGCGTATTTGACACCGTGCTTATTACCAATAACGATACCATCTTCCCACATCATCGCGATAATGCCTCGTCCTTGATGTTTTGGATCGATGGCGATGAAGAAGAAATCAATGATTTCAAATTTTTTAGTGGCTTTTAAGATTCTAAAGATGCCAAAAGGTAATAGCTTTCCGTTGGATTTCTTCGATGCCATCGCTAAGCTCGGCAAGATCATTGTAAAGCCAACGACTTTACCCTCTTTATCTAAGACAAAGAAGACCATGTCCAGTCTAGCAATTTGAATGAATTGAGCGACATAATAATCCATCACCTTACGACTAATCGGATAAAATCCGTAAAGTTCTTTAAAGGCGATGTTATACATGTCAAATGTTTCATAGATATATTTATAAACTTCTTTACGTTTCTTTAATTTAAGCAACGTATAACCATAACGCTTTCTCGCAATCTCAGCGCCACGTTTGACTTTATCAGGAACTTCTTTTGGCCATGGAATTTGTTTTTCAATCCAATCGACATCTTTTTGGAATCCGAGTTTTTCCATGTGGGTTTGATAATAAGGGAAGTTATAGACCGTTATAAACATCGAGAGTTGATCAAATCCATCGACGAGCATCCCTTGACGATCGAGATCACTAAAACCAATCGGTCCAATAAGCTCATTCATGCCTTTCGCTTTCGCCCATGATTCAACGGCTTCAATCAGTTTTTTCGTAACTTCGATATCATCGATCATATCGATTCTCGTAAATCTTGCTTGTTTTTTCTCATAATTTTTATTTAAATCGTGATTAATAATTCCAGCAATTCTTCCGACGACTTTTTGATCTTGATACGCTAAAAAGCGAATCGCTTCACAATATTCGAAAATGGGGTTTTTCTTTGGATTGAAAATCGAGTGTTCATCTAATGAAAGTGGTGGAACAAATTCTTTAACACGTTTGTACATATGGTTTGGAAATTCGGTAAAATCTTTCTTTTCTTTTTGTGTGGTGACTTCTTTAATGGTAATCATTTATGTCAACCTCTTTTCAATACCCATATTTTAACGTAATTATCGTAAAACTTCAATCACTAAACAAATAACTTTGTCTGTGATAAATATATGTTATAATAGTTTTTGGTTATGAGTTAAGAAAATACGAGGAGATTAAACCATGAAAATTGAAAAGATTGAAAATAACAAGGTCAAATTCACATTTGAAGTGACCCCACATGAATTCGATCATGGCCTTGAACATGCCTATCAACATGTTCAAAAAGATGTCGAAATTAAAGGTTTCAGAAAAGGTCATGTTCCAAGAAATATTTATGAAGCGAAGTTTGGTGTTGAAACACTTTACGAAGATGCACTTAACCACGTGTTGTCCCATAAATATCAAGAAGTACAAACACATCCAGACTATGAAGTCGTTGGACAACCTAAAATTGATGTGAATTTCGAAAAAATATCGAATAAAGAGCCATTTGAAGTTTCACTCATTAGTGCGATTAAACCAGAAGTAGAACTTGGTGACTATAAAGGCATTGAAGTTCAAGACATTAAAACAGATGTTTCGGATTCTGAAGTGAATGCTGAAATCAAAACATTATTGAGCCAAAATGGTACTTTAGAACCTAAAGAAGGTGCAGTTGAATTTGGCGACACCGCCATTTTTGATTTCGAAGGATTTTTAGATGGCGCACCATTTGATGGTGGTAAAGCTGAAAATTATTCATTAGAAATTGGATCAGGTCAATTTATTCCCGGTTTTGAAGATCAAATGGTTGGATTAAACCCAGGTGAAGAAAAAGATTTAAATGTGACATTCCCAGAAAATTATCAAGCTGAAAACCTAAAAGGTAAACCAGTTGTTTTTCATGTGAAACTTCATGAAGTGAAACGCTTAGTTGGTGCTGAACTAAATGACGCATGGGTTGAATCTTTAAAACGTGATGATGTAAAGACGGTGGATGAACTTAAAGCTTCAACTCGTAAGCAATTAGAAGATACAAAAAAACAAGAAGCTGAACGTGCAACGACTGAAGAAGTGATGAATAAAGTGTTAAGCAATGCGATAGTGGACATTCCTGAAGAAATGATTGAAGAAGAACTTTCAAATTATAAGGCAAATGTTTTAGAACAAGCGAAACAATACGGTTTAGAAATGGATATGTTTTTACAATTATCCGGTGTGACAAAAGAACAATTTGAAGCACAAGCTTTAGAAGAATCAAAACGTCGTGTGAATACCACACTCGTGATGGAAGCTATTGCTAAAAAAGAAGACATTAAGTCCACTGAAGCTGAACTTGCAGAAAAATATGAAGAACTCGCAAAACGTTATAATATGCCAGTTGAAGATATTAAAAAATACATCCCAGAAAACCTACTTGAAAGTGATATCGCCATTCAAAAAGCATATCAACTTGTCTTAGATTCAGTCGTAAAGAAATAGTCTTGAGGAGTTTATCTCCTCTCTTTTTAATGCCTCGATTGGCACTCGTGTATAACGATTGCAAATCTTTAGAATTGTGCTATAATGTAAATGAAACAAAAAGAAGGACGTGACATAATGGAACTTGCGAAAAGTTTACCGGCAATTGTTGTACGTGGCACGATGCCAATTCCGAATAATGATTTTCGGATTGAAGTCGGTCGTAAAATATCATTAAAAGCTGTTGAAGAAGCTGAAAAGAACTTTGGGGGTTACGCGATTGTTTTGATTCAAAAGAATCCAATGATCGAAGAACCTACTACAGAAGATATTGAACCTTATGGCGTACTCGCTAAGGTTCAAATGAAAATTAAATTACCGAATGATGCGTATAAAGTGAAGCTTACGATCATTTCAAGAATTAAGGTTAAAGAATATTTCCTCATTGACCCTTATTTTGTGGTGGAATATGATGAATTAGAAACACAAATTGGCAATGTTGATGAAGAAGTGACTTTAGTGAAGATGATTGTTACGGAAGTGGCGAATCATAATCAAACGATCTTACAACCCAATAATCAAGTGATGGAAAAGATCCAACAAGGATTAACTTCAGAGAAGGTTTGTGATATTGTCGCATTCAATTTAAAATCTCCGGATCAAACGAAATATCGTTATTTAGAAGAACTTGATTTGAATAAGCGTTTAAGAATGCTGATTGAAGATATTCAGAAACAAAAGATGATTGTTGATCTTGAACAAAAGATTAACGATGAAATCAAGAAATCGATTGATGAAAATCAAAAAGAATATTATTTAAGAGAAAAAATGCGTGCGATTCAAAATGAATTGGGCGATAAGGCGAAAAAAGAAGAAGAAATTGATGAACTTCGCACGAAGATTTTAAAAGCGAAGATGCCAAAGAAGATTGAAGAAAAAGCGCTTCAAGAACTTGGAAGATATCAATCGACACCCGCTGCCATGGCGGAATCATCGATTATTAAGACTTATCTAGATTTATTAGTCGATCTTCCTTGGAAAAAAGCATCGAAAGATAATGTTGATTTAAATAAGGTGAAACAAAAACTTGATGAAAATCATTATTCTTTGGAAAAAGTGAAAGAAAGAATTATTGAGTATTTAGCGGTCAAAATTATGACCAAGCGCAATCCTCAAACTATTTTGTGTCTTGCAGGGCCTCCAGGAGTCGGTAAGACGTCGTTGGCGATATCGATTGCTGAAGCGTTGAACCGAAAGTTTGTGAAACAATCTTTAGGCGGAGTGCGAGATGAATCTGAAATTAGAGGACACAGAAGAACCTATATTGGGGCGATGCCAGGACGAATCATTAAAGGGATGAAAGATGCAGGGACGGTCAATCCAGTCTTCTTACTCGATGAAATCGATAAGATGAGTAGTGATTTTAGAGGTGATCCAGCATCGGCGATGCTTGAAGTTTTAGATCCTGAACAAAATGCGAAATTTAGTGATCATTACCTAGAAGAACCTTATGATTTATCGCAAGTATTATTCATCACTACGGCAAACTATTTAGAAAATGTGCCTGCACCCTTAAGAGATCGAATGGAAATTGTTGAGTTATCTTCTTACACTGAACAAGAAAAATTCCATATTGCAAGACTTCATTTAATTAAAAAACAATTAAAGAGTCATGGCATTAATGAAAAACAGTTTTCAATCACGGATGATGCGATCTATTTTATCATTCAACATTACACGAGAGAATCCGGTGTTCGTGAACTCAATCGTTATATTGGAGCTTTAGTGCGTAAAGCGATTAAAGAGATACTACTGACGAAAAAACCACAGGTTGAAATTACTAAGGATAATATTATCTCTTATATTGGTAAAGAACGCTTTGTCCACAACTTAGCCGATGAAAAAGAACAAATTGGGGTGGTCACTGGACTTGCTTATACGGCATTTGGTGGCGATACACTTCCTGTTGAAGTCACTTATTATAAGGGAAATGGTAAATTACTCTTAACGGGTAAATTAGGGGATGTCATGAAAGAAAGTGCGCAAACCGCCCTTTCATTCGTGAAATCCAAAGCAGCTTTATTTAATCTTGATCCAGAAATTTTTAATGTCAACGACTTCCACGTTCACGTGCCTGAAGGCGCAATCCCCAAAGATGGTCCATCCGCAGGGATTACGATGGCAACCGCGATTTATTCAGCTGCGAGCCAAAAATATGTCCGTAAAGATGTGGGTATGACCGGTGAAATCACATTACGTGGATATGTACTTCCCATTGGCGGATTAAAAGAAAAAGCGATTGCTGCCCACCGAAGTGGTTTAAAAACTATTTTAATTCCGAAAGAAAATCAAAAAGATATTGATGATATTCCAGTAGAAGTTAGAAATGCTTTAGAGATCATTCCTGTTGAAAATATTACCGATGTCTTTCAATATGCGCTAAAATAAGGTATAATTAAGTAGTCTTTGGACTACTTTTTTTATGGAAAGGAAACGAAAAATCAATGATTAGGGAAGCCGAGTACATTAAAAGCTTAAGATACTTAAAAGATGAACCTGAACAATACCCAAAAGTCTTACTCCTTGGTCGAAGTAATGTCGGAAAAAGTTCATTTATTAATGCTTTAACGAATCGTAAGGATTTAGCGAGAGTCTCTAAGACACCTGGAAAAACCTTACTATTAAACTATTTTTTGATTGATCATAAATATTACATTGTGGATGCTCCGGGTTATGGATATGCGAGAAGGTCAAAATCAATGAAAGATGATTTTGTGATGATGCTCGAAGAATTTATTATGAGTGCTCCACAATTATCTTTAGTGGCGATTTTAATGGATTTTAAAGTTGGACCAACCAAAGATGATTTAGAGACACTTTCATTTATTCGTTCACTTAAAAAAGAAGTTTTAGTGATTTTAACAAAAACGGATAAAGTACCCGTCACACATCAAGCGAGACAAATGAAAAACATTCGTTCAATCTTACCGACTGATCTCTTTATGATTGAAATATCGAATACAACTAAACGTAATTTACATAAAGTTGAAGAAATATTTGATGCGTTATCTAAGGAGGAAAACCATGAAGCCTAAAGTACTGATTATGACGGATTCAACATCCGATTTGTCGAAGAGATTATTGGATCAACGAAAAATCGTGAGTATCCCACTTTATGTGAATTTCACCGATGAGATTTATCGTGATGGTATCGATTTAACGACTGAAGAACTTTATCGTAAAGTCGAAGAAAAAGGTGTGTTACCCACAACATCTGCTGTATCACCTGGCGATTTTATTAAAGTCTTTCAAAAATATGTCAATCTTGGCTATGACATTCTCTACATGGGGATAGGTGGTAAACTATCAGGGACTTTTCAGTCGGCATTGATTGCGAAAGATGAAGTCAATCCTGAAAAGATTCACTTAATTGATTCCATGAATTTATCCTCTGGGATTGGGTTACTCGTTTTAAAAGCGTGTGATTATCGCGATCAAGGATTCAATGCTTTAGAGATTAAAGAAAAAATTGAAAAGCTTGTCCCTTTGGTGCGCTCACAATTTGCCATATCAACCTTAGATTACTTGCATAAAGGTGGAAGAGCATCAGGCACTGCAAAACTGATGGGGACAATCTTAGGAATTAAACCGATTATTAAAGTTGTTGATGGTAAACTTGATGTCTATAAAAAACCGGCGGGTAAAATGTCTAGAGCACTCGATATCATGCTCGATGATTTCTTTCGTGAAATCGATAATCTCGATTTAGACTATGTATTTATCACGCATAGTTTCGCAAATAAACAAGCCGTTTATATGATGGATAAAGTCAAAGAAAAAGTCAAGGTGAAACATTTAATCGAAGGTCAAGCAGGTTGTGTGATTGGCACACACTGTGGTGCAGGAACCATCGGCATTTTATACATTGTAAAATCTTAATTTTATGTTAAACTATAGTTAACAGCCATGAAGAGGAAGAGTAATGAAACAAGCGTTTATAGAGAGGGATCATTGGTGAAAGATCCTAACGACTTATTCATGAAGGTAGCCTTGGAGCTGATTTAGTGAAATCATAGTAGCTAAATCCGAATCACTCACGTTACGAGATTTGAGGGCTAGGAATTCCTAGAACTAAGGTGGTACCGCGATCATTCGTCCTTAGCAATAAGGGCGTTTTTCTTTTATAGAAGGTGGAAAACATGAAACAAATGACAACCGAACGATTAATTTTAAGAGATTTAAAATTGAGTGATCTCGATCACTTTTATCACTATGCCAAAAAGGATAACATCGGACCGATGGCCGGATGGCATCCTCACAGATCCATAGAAGAATCCGAAATGATTTTAAAGATGATGATCAATGATCAAGATGTTTGGGGAATCACTTTAAGAGATCATGATGATTTAATTGGGACGATTGGACTTCATATGAGAACCTTTGATAATGCCCTTAAAAACCAAAAAGAAATCGGGTATGTCATTGATGAACCCTATTGGGGAAAAGGTTACATGGTAGAAGCCGTGTCCGCATTAATTCAGTATGCTTTTCGAGTCGAAGGCTTAGATGCTGTTGTTTGTGGCCATTCTTTAAAAAACATACAATCGAAACGCGTCATTGAAAAAACGAAGTTTCAGTTTACACATACCGAAATGAGAGAAGATTTTAATAAAAATCCCATCGAGATTTATATGTATAAGATCAGTAAGTGGGATTATTTAGGAGGACCAACCATGAGTCAATTAAAACCAAAATATGATTTTAAAGAAGTTGAAGAAAATCGTTATGATCTTTGGCTAGAAAAAGGATATTTTAAGAGTGGAGATCAGAAAAAACCACCTTACACGATTGTCATTCCACCACCCAATGTCACAGGAAAACTTCATTTAGGTCATGCATGGGATAATACACTTCAAGACATGATTATCAGAAGAAAACGCATGCAAGGCTATGATGCTTTATACCTACCTGGAATGGATCATGCAGGGATTGCCACTCAAGCGAAGGTTGAAGAACGCTTAAGAAGTCAAGGTATCTCACGATATGATTTAGGAAGAGAAAAGTTTTTAGAAATTTCTTGGGCATGGAAGGATGAATATGCAAGCCATATTAAAAATCAATGGAAAGCGTTAGGTAATTCTTTAGACTATTCAAAAGAACGTTTTACCTTAGATGATGATTTGAATAAGGCGGTTAATCATGTCTTTATTCATTTATATCAAAAAGGGTTAATCTATCGTGGTCACCGGATTATTAACTGGGATGTTGAAGCGAAAACAGCATTATCCAATATTGAAGTTGAACATATAGAACAACAAGGTAAACTTTATTATTTTAGATATCCATTCGTTGAAGAAAAAGGATATATGGTGATTGCGACGACACGTCCAGAAACGATGTTTGGGGACGTTGCACTCATGGTTCACCCTGATGATGAACGCTATCAAAAGATGGTTGGCAAACATGTCTATATTCCAGGAACGAAAGTATCTATTCCAATTATTACCGATGGCTATGTGGACATGAGTTTTGGGACAGGTGTCGTAAAAGTCACGCCAGCTCATGACCTAAATGACTTTGAAGTCGGAAAAAGACATCAATTAGAGATGCCTTTATGTATGCATGAAGATGGTACGATGAACGAAAGAGCATTTCAATATGAAGGCTTAGAACGATTTACATGTCGAAAAGTTTTGATTAAAGACTTAGAAAAACTAAATTTAATTGAAAAGATTGAAGATTATACGAATAATATCGGTTTATCGGAAAGAACTGGCGTCATTGTTGAACCAAGATTATCGCTTCAATGGTTTGTAAAAATGGATGATTTAGCGAAGCGTGCATTAGAAGAATCAGCAAGTGAATTTGTCCCATCACGATTTAAAAAGATATTTGTGAATTGGATGACGGACACACAAGATTGGTGTATTTCCAGACAATTATGGTGGGGTCACCGGATTCCAGCATGGTATAAAGGTGAAGAGGTTAAAGTTCAAGTTGAAAATCCAGGTCAAGATTGGATTCAAGATGAAGATGTCTTAGATACATGGTTTTCATCGGCATTATGGCCATTTTCAACACTTGGTTGGCCGGAACAAACCGAAGATTTTAAACGTTATTATCCAACACAAGTTTTAGTGACAGGCTATGATATTATCTTCTTCTGGGTTGCCAGAATGATTTTTCAAGCACTAGAGTTTACGAATCAAGATCCATTTGAAAAAGTTTTGATTCACGGATTAATCCGTGATAAAGATGGACGAAAGATGAGTAAATCTTTAGGTAATGGTGTCGATCCAATGGATGTGATTGATCAATATGGTGTGGATGCCCTTAGATATTTTTTAGCCACCAATTCAGCCCCAGGAGCTGATTTACGCTATGAAGAAGAAAAAGTTGAATCCGCGTGGAATTTCATCAATAAGCTTTGGAATATTACCCGCTTCATAACGATGAATATCGATGATTTGCATGTTGAAATGGGGGATACACTCAATTTATCCGATCAATGGATTTTAGGAAGATTATCCTTAGTGATTCAAGACGCCGATCAAAACTATGAAAAATTTGAATTTGGTGAAGCCACAAAGACACTCTATAACTTTATTTGGGATGAGTTTGCGAGCTGGTATGTTGAATTTGCAAAACTATCCTTAAATGATGAAACACATCAAAAGACGACTCAAGCAGTTTTATTGAAAGTTTTAAAAGCGATGCTTAAAATGCTTCATCCTTTGATTCCATTCGTCACTGAAAAGTTATTCTTAGAAATATCGGATGAACCATCGATTATGATCTCATCATGGGCAAAGGCAGAAGAAACGGATTTATCTATGATTCCAAAGTTTGAAGCGGTGATGGATACGATTACAAAGGTTCGTAACCTACGAAATGAAAATGGTGTCATTCCATCTAAAAAATTAACGATTCATTTAGTCATTGAAGATCAAATAATGTTTGATGAAATGAAGAAACAAACGATTTATTTCGAGAAATTTTTAAACACTGAAAAATTAGTCATTGAACGAAAATTATCGCTTACAGAAGAATCAGTTCTTTTAGTAGGTAAAGATATCTTAACGTATGTATTAAAATCAGACTTAATTGATCCTGAAAAAGAAAAAGAAGCGTTACTCAAACAAAAAGAAAATCTTGAACAAGAGATTAAGCGTAGTGAAGCTTTATTAAACAATCAAAAATTTATTGAAAAAGCACCGATAGAAAAGCTTGAAAATGAAAAAGAAAAATACGCATCCTATCAAAAACAATATGATGTCGTCTTGGAGAAATTAAAAACCTATGTTTAATCAACTTCGTGATGCAATCACTTGGATTGAGTCACAACTTAAATTTAAACCAAAAAGTGATTTAGACCGGATGCATCATGCCTATGATTTACTTCATCTTGACTTATCAAAGATGAAAAAAATTCATGTTGCTGGCACGAATGGTAAAGGTTCGGTTTGTAGTTATTTAACGCATATTTTAATGAAACAAGGCTTAAAGGTAGGGGTTTACACATCCCCCTATCTTTTAGTGTTTAATGAGCGTATCAAAATCAATTTTGATAACATTCCCGATCAAGATTTATTAAATCTGATTAATGAGATTTATCAATTCAATCTTGAGTTTGAAGCATCCTATGGTGAATCACTATCATTCTTTGAATTGATGACTTTAATGGCATTTATTTATTATGCGAAAGAAAAAGTCGATGTTATGGTGATTGAAGTTGGACTGGGTGGAAGGTTGGATGCGACAAACATCTTGAATTATGATTTATCACTCATCACATCGATTGGTCTTGACCATATGAAACAACTTGGGAATACTCTAGAATCGATTGCGAGTAATAAATTAGGGATTCTTAAGCTACATAATCACTTGATTACAACCGTATCGAAAGATCTTCATCCGCAGTTTATTAAACATGCAAACGAAGTAGGTGCCAGTATTAAGTTTATTGAACCTAAACTTATTGAAAAAATATCAGATGTTCCCTTAAAATTTTTATATAAAAATCAACTTTATCAAGTGAAACTCATTGGGACGCATCAAATCTTAAATGCATGTCTCGCGATTGAAGGCATTCATTATTTATATCAAGAAATTTCAAGTCAAACGATCAAAGAAGGATTAAGTTCTGCCCTATGGCCAGGAAGACTTGAAGAGATTAAACCTCGAATCTATTTAGATGCCGCGCATAACACGCACGCGATGGAAGCATTAAAAATAACATTCCATGAAGCATTTAAGAACAATAAAATCACGGTCTTATTTAGTGCACTGGGAGATAAAGATGTTTCTGGTATGTTAAAAATCGTAAAACAATTTGCTGATCATATTGTATTAACCACATTCCCAGACCCAAGATTTATTCCGATTGATCATTTAAAAGATGAAGTGGATGAGTTGATCGAAAATCCTTTAAGTGCCTACCAAATACTAGCTTCTAACTTAAAACAACATGAGGTTTTATTGATTACTGGTTCCCTGCATTTTATTGGCTACATGGCATCACAAATTAAGGGGGTATAAACGAGTGACTTTTCACTCGTTTTTTTATGGAAAAAATCGGTTGATTTGATGGCTTAATAAAGCCTTGAAGTGAATAAAAAATTAATATGAAAAAATATCACTTGCAAATCACAAAAAAAAGTATATAATTTTTTATTGTAAAACAAGTAAAAATAAAGGGGGATGTATCAGTGGAGAAAAAAGTAATCATTGAGTTAAATCATATCACCAAATCATTTGATGATGAAGTTGTGGTGGATGATCTTAATTTAACGATTTATGAAAATGAATTCATCACACTGTTAGGGCCATCTGGGTGCGGGAAAACAACGACACTTCGGATGATTGGTGGATTTGTTGATGTTGATCAAGGGGAAGTCGTTATTAATGGGAAGATCATGAATGATCTACCACCCTATGCGAGACCCATCAACACTGTGTTTCAAAAATATGCGTTATTTCCACATTTAAATGTTTATGAGAATGTGGCATTTGGGTTAAGAAATCGTTCAGATGATCATTTAGTTGAGTTTTTTCATTTAGAAAAAGCAGACCCCAAAATTCTGAAAAAACAAATTCAAGAAAAAATAGATACAGCAGTAAAAGAAAGTTTACGTTTAGTCAAACTCACGGGTTTCGAAAACAGAAAAATTAATCAAATCTCAGGAGGGCAAGCACAACGTGTTGCACTTGCACGTGCCATCATTAACCGTCCCAAGATTTTATTACTTGATGAACCATTAGCTGCACTTGATTTAAAATTGCGTCAAAACATGCAATATGAATTGAAAGAAATGCAAAAGAAATTAGGGATCACTTTTATCTTTGTGACCCATGACCAAGAAGAAGCAATGACGATGAGTGATCGTATTGTGGTCATGAAAGATGGCGTTATTCAACAACTTGGAACACCCAAAGATATTTATAATGAGCCTGTTAATCGTTATGTTGCGACTTTCATTGGTGAAACAAATATTATACCTGGTGTTTATCTTAAGAAAAATTTAGTTCACTTTATGGGTGTTGATTTTGAATGTACAGGTTACACATTTAGTGATAACGAACCTGTCGATGTCGTTATTCGTCCAGAAGACTTTGACGTCGTAGATTTAAAGGATGCGAAACTTGTCGGTAAAGTCACTGAATCCATTTTCAAAGGTGTTCATAACGAACTTACCGTTGATTTTAGTGGTACAGAACTTTTCATCAATACGTATGAAACTTATAATGTTGGGGATAGTTTAGGGATTAAAGTTGACCCATATGAAATTCATTTAATGCGAGTGGAAGGCCATGAATAAGGGCTTTAAGATCTTTGCCAAGCCATATATTGTATGGCTTGCGTTACTCGCGATATTACCGATGTTTGTCATGTTGATTTTATCATTTATGTATTCTGAAGGACTTTCCTTTGAAGCGTCTTACTTTACATGGTTTCAATTCCAAATGCTTGGAGAACCATCGATATTAACTGCATTTTTCAATAGTTTCTTATATGCGACGATTACGACATTAATTTCATTAGTTTTAGGATATTTTGTCGCTTATAATGTGCACAAATCAAAATTTAAAAATAAGTTCTTAATCTTAACCATTTTGATTTTACCGATGTGGTCAAATCTCTTACTTCGTATTGAAGCATTAGGAAATTTAATGGAACCTAATAATATTATTACAAACTTTCTTGGGATTACCTCTAACATGTCATTAAAGGGTACCATGCCTGCGGTTATCATTGGTTTGGTTCTAACCTATATGCCATTTATGATTTTATCGGTTTATACGGCATTAGAAAAAATTGATGTTTCTTTAGAAGAAGCCGCATTAGACTTAGGTCTCACACCGATGCAAAAGTTTTGGAAAGTCATTTTTCCATTATCGCTCAAAGGTGTTGCGACTGGTTCAATCTTAGTGTTCTTACCATCGATGAGTGGATTCGCTATTCCTGAATTTTTAGGAAGTGGAAATATCTTATTAATCGGAAATATCATTGAAGCATCCTTTAGAAATATGGATTATAATCTCGGATCCTTACTTTCTGTCATTTTATTATTTGTTATTTTAGGAGCACTCATCATTGTTTCTAAAGTTGACAAGGAAGGAGAAACTCTCCTATGACTAAAGATTATCCAAGAGCGACCCTTAAAGAATATGGGTATCGTGATTATACCGTTTTAAACAAAATATATAAAATACTCTCGATTATCGCTGTTATTTTAATTGTATTAGGCTTATATTTATCGATCATTATGCTTGCCATTCAATCGGTGAATTCATCATCTTCTGTGACTACTTTCAACTCATTCACGTTAAAATGGTATGCTGAAATGTTTAGTGTGAGATCACTCAAGAATGCCATTCAAAATACCATTGTTACCTCGATCATTGCGACCATTCTTGCAACAATTTTAGGCACTTTAATTGCAGTCGGTATTTATTCATTTGAAAAGAAGAAAAGACAAGCGATTATGTTATTTAATAATATCCCATTACTCAATGCGGATATTGTAACTGGGATATCACTTATGCTTGTATTTTCAATGTTACTGCCAATCTTTCCTTATATTTTTGGTCCAACGACTTTAATTATGGCACACTTATTTTTCACATTACCGTATGTAATCTTATCCGTGATCCCAAAATTAAAAGAAACCGATCCAAATCTGATGGATGCAGCCTTAGATTTAGGGGTTAAGCCATTTAGAGCTTTAAGAAAAGTCATTGTGCCTGCGATTACTGCGGGAATCTTCTCTGGGATGTTATTAGCATTCACCATGAGCATTGATGACTTTGTCATTAGTTATTATACGACTGGAAATGGTTTTGATAATCTATCCATTTGGATTTATGGATCGATGGGTAGAAAGAGCTTAACACCCTCTGTTTATGCTTTCTCAACCATTCTAACTTTATTTACGATGATCATGATGATTGGTTATCAATGGTTCCAAAGAAAGGGGAGAAAAGTTCATGTTAAACGCTAAAAGATATCTCCTTTTACTCATTCTTTTATTTATTCCAATAGTTTTAAGTGGATGTAATCAAAAAAACCAATTACTTATCTTAAACTGGGGTGAATATATCAATGAAGATGCCGTTGCACTTTTTGAAGATATGTATAATGTTCAAGTGACCATATCATATGCAGATTCAAATGAATTATTTTATTCGAAATTAAAAAGTGGAACCACTGCATATGATTTAATCTTACCTTCGGATTACATGATTGAAAAGATGTACTTAAAAGGCTTACTTCAAGAGATTGATTATGCAAAACTATCGAATTATGATCCTATTAACAATAATTATTTACAAGGGCTAACATCGATTATGGATTCGATGATGCCTGAAACAGCAAATTATTATGTCCCTTATTTTTGGGGAACATTCGGTCTCATGTACAACAAACGTGTCGAAGGTTTAAAAGAAGCACTAGAGACTTATCAATGGAATGCTTATTTTGAACCAAGCCTTCGTCCAAGTGGCACACGCACTGGGATGTATGATACACCTCAATATGCGTTTGCTGCTGCGATGCTCTATCAAGATTTAGATCCAAATGACATCTCACAACAAAATATTGAATTAGCAAGCCAAATTTTGAAAGATGCAAATTTTTCCGTGTGGGCTGATGATCAACTTAAAAAGTCGATTGCTGCAAATAACCTAGATTTAGCGTTTGTTTGGACAGGAGATTTCTTAGACATGCTTTATGTCGATTTAGGCGATGGGGTTGCTTATGATGACGTTAACTACGACATTTTTGTTCCTGATCGCACGATTGCATTTGTGGATGCGTTTGTCATTCCCCATAATGCAAGACATGTCGATTTAGCACATGAATTCATAAATTTTTTCTTAGATCCTGAAATTGCTTATATGAACGCATCTGTAGTTGGTTACGCGACACCCCTCCAAAATTCTTATGATATGATTGTGAATTATGTAGGAGATGATCAATGGTTGAATGATTGGGCAAGAGCATATCTAGAATATTATGAAGATACACCAGATTTTGAAGGAACCCCCCTAGAAAGTTTAGATCAAGCTGTTGTGAGTCAACTTACCCTCATGGTCAATAACGTAAAAACTGGTAGTTAAGTAAAACAACCTCATGCTGATGGGGTTGTTTTTTTAAAAAAAGTAAATCATGCTATGTTTTTCTAATATAAAGTTGGAGGATAAAAACATGTACATGATTAAAGAAATGCCTAAAGAAGAACGCCCTAGAGAACGTTTAGTGAACCAAGGGGTCAAAGCACTATCGAATGAAGAATTACTTGCGATACTGCTTAGAACTGGAAGTCAAGAGTCATCAGTCATAGAACTATCAAAGAAAGTGCTTTATCACTTGCATGGTTTACAAGATTTAAAAAATATAACCGTTCAAGAATTATTAACGATCAAAGGCATAAAACTTGCTAAAGCCACCACATTGATTGCTGCCATCGAATTAGGAAGAAGATTGTCAAGAGATGTAAAAGTTTCAAAATATCGAATTCAATCTGCATTTGATATTTATGAACTCGTAAAATCAGAGATTGCCCATCTTGAACAAGAAAATTTTGTTGTTTTATATCTTAATGTTAAAGGCGAAGTGATTCACAAAGAAACAATTTTCATTGGAACGATTAACCAAACGTTAATCCATCCAAGAGAAATCTTTAAACCAGCCATCAAACTTGCAGCATCAGCCGTTGTTTTTTGTCATAATCATCCAACTGGAGATGCAACACCATCTAAAGCCGATTTAGATGCAACATCGAAATTGATGGAAGCATCCGATATCGTAGGTATTGATTTAGTCGATCATGTCATTATTGGTAAGAACGAATTTTATAGTATAAAAGCCGGTAAAAAAACGAAACTGTAAAAGCACATGATATAATGAGTTAAAGCAACCGGTAGATAAGTCAA
>DITP01000044.1:3595-8221 GCA_002422135.1 Acholeplasmataceae bacterium UBA6181 | reverse complement strand
AGTGCTGTTGAACAAAATCCAGTATTAAAAGATATGCCTAAACTTTCACTTATAGCATTTGCTTCTGGTATTTCAGAAGAACTTGCACATGAGGATAAAGTTGAGTTTAAAATTGAAAGACGATCAAAGAAAGTTTTATACGCGAATTATGTTTTAGTATTAGCATTTGCAGTCATTACGGCATTATTCCTCTTTTATGTACCCTATCTAGACATGGAACAACAAATTATTGTTCAACAAAATAAAAATAATGCACTACAAAATCAATTAGAAGGTCTCTTAAGAGAAGTACCTGAATCTAAAGTATGGTCTGACATTGAAATCGAATATAGTGAAGCATATGATGCGATTGATCAGACAAGAGTTAGCCCAAGTCAATATTATGATGATTTATTAGTTTATATCACTGATGACATTGTTTTAGATGAATTTATCTATAACACAGAAGATAAAACCATAACGTTAATTATTAAATCTGATTTAGAGATTAATTTATTCGAGTATGCATTAGCTATTTACGAAGCTTATGGAACTTTAGGTGATCCAACATTAAGTCGTTGGATGATTTCTAAACCCGAAGCGACGATCATTCGTGAATCTGTGATGGAGGTGACGATTTATCATGCGTAAAATTGATGTTTTTGGGCATAAACAAAATCAAGCCCGTCCCCTCTATTTAATTGTCCTAGTTTTCTTCTTTGTTTTTGCTGGGTATTATATAAGTAATTACTTACAAAATCAACGCTTAGCAGAACTAGAAGCGGAACAAGCAAGAATTCAAACACAAATTAATCAAGTGGTCAATACTCCAGTAGAAGAAATTTATTATCAAATTGGTGAAATCATTTTCCAACTTCCAAACACTTTTGATGAGTACAACATTGTGAATGACTTAAATTATATTCGAAGTGCATCAGGGTTATTAGAATCAGGATTTTACCAAGCGAAGATAAAAGATCAAGCAAAATCACCATATTCATTTAGTCTGAGTAATACGATCAAATTTGTTCAAATTGATGTTTCATTTGATACGAATTATCCAGAAAGAGT
Organism: Acholeplasmataceae bacterium UBA6181; assembly: GCA_002422135.1. Classification (GTDB taxonomy): domain Bacteria; phylum Bacillota_I; class Bacilli_A; order Acholeplasmatales; family Acholeplasmataceae; genus UBA6181. The sequence continues at coordinate 7,171 of DITP01000044.1, read as the reverse complement.
CCTTGATTATCTTGATTACATCACGTCACTTGACAGGTTCTATTACGTATCTGATGTAAGGATTAGTTTTGTTGAGGATTCACCTGATTATGTCCAAATTACCCTTTATAGTTTCTATAATGATGTTGAATTAGACTCATAAAATAAATATGAAGACAGTAGCCGTCTACTGTCTTTTTCACATGCACATGTGAAACATCTTTCTATTTGATGATATAATAAAGTTTAGGAGGATGTCTATGCAGATCTTGTTTTCTGTTGGTCCGATTAATTTTGATTTATCAGCACTCCTAAGTTTTATCCTTGGGGTTGTTTTTGGCTTTACACTACTCTTAATGATTTATATTTATGCCTTAATATTATCAATGAATAAAAATCTTCGCTTAAGAAAAGCAGACGAAACAGACATCGATGAAGAAGAAATTAAACTATTGATTGAAGATGCTCAAAAGCAGTTTAAAGATCGTGAACAAAGACTTGCTGTCGGATATGCAAAGCTTTTAGGAGATATCAATAAAGAACTTGCGATTGATATTGCTAAAAAGTTTTACCCCCAATCTAAATATCCTTATCTTGAATTGACACTTGATGAAACACTTCAACTCAATTATTATATTACGGATCGACTTGGAGAGTTGCTACAAGGGAAAATCTTTGCTCTCGTTAAAGGTTGGACATTAGCAAAACTTGTTGAACTCAATGACACAAAAACAAAGATTGAACAAAATAAAATTGTTAAAACAGCCAGAAAATATGGGATAGTCACTTCAACTGCTATTAAAGTGTTGAATGCTGTTAACCCAGTTTATTGGATTAGAAGATATACAAAAGAAACAGTGATGAATATCATTATGGTTCGTATTGGTTTAGCATTAATTGGAATTACCGGTGAAGAAACTTATAAGATTTATAGTAAAAAGGTATTTGATATTGATGTGAATATCGATACGAGTGTTGATCAAATTTACGAAGAATTAAAGAAAGATTTAATCGAAGAAGGAGAAGACGCATGAGAAAGAAAAAAGTGGTTCAAGAACTTATCCTAGAAACACCTAAATTTGTCATCTTTCAATATCCTAAACTTGAAGGTTTAAGAGGTAGCAGAAAAACATATAAAACGACGAGATTTGTATCGCCTATTTTTGGGCGTAGTGTTAAAGATGACGTTGTTCTTCCATATGAAGTTGATGCCATAGGTGATACAACTAAAAGATTTGATGCGTTTAGAACTACTCCTAAATTATCTGAAAAAGAAGCTGCTGAGAAATATGGTAATAAATATTATGAGTTTACAAATATCATATCGAATAAAACTAGATCAGAAGTGTTTGGTTCAGATACTTATACACCTCCTAAAGATTTAGATGAGGAAAAAGAAGAAAAACCAACACTGATGAATCCTATTGGTCATTCTAAATCTAAGAAAATCGAAGAAACTAAAGTGACAAAACAACCCAATGTAAAACCAACTCGAGTTGTTAGTTTACCACCAGAAGAAAAAGCTTATACAGAACCTAAAATTGAAACTTTCAAACGGGAAAAGCCAATTGAAAAAGAAACGGTTAGGGTTTCTGATTTTGGATTCCTCGATGAACAAGATAAAAAAGAAATTAAAGAAGCGATTAAAGTCAAATCAGAATCGATCTATGAATTTCCTCCGGTTAGTCTATTTAAAAAGAAAAATAGAGATACAAATGAGCAACCAGAATGGTTACTCAACCAAATTGATGTCATTAACTCAACGCTTACTGAGTTTAATATTGAAGGTCATGTGGCAGGTAGTAAAAAGGGTCCAACCGTAACACGCTATGAAATTGAATTAGATGCTGGTGTCAACGTTAAGAGAATCTTAACGATTAAAGATACACTCATGATGAATTTATCTGCGGAAACGCTACGGATCGAAGCACCTATCCCTGGGAAGAAATATGTTGGGGTTGAAGTGCCAAACGAATTGAAAGAAATTGTCGCATTTGGTAATGTTGTCGATACGAAAGAATTTTTAGAAGATTATAATCATCCTTTAAAAATTGCATTAGGTGTTGATATTGATGGCCAAAACATTTATGAAGATATTCAAGCCATGCCGCATGGACTCATCGCTGGTGCGACCAATTCGGGTAAAAGTGTTTGTGTGAATACTATTTTAGTGAGCTTATTACTCAAGAATTCACCTGAAGATTTAAAACTAATTCTGATTGATCCTAAAATGGTTGAGCTTGCGGCATATGCCGATCTTCCGCATTTAGTGACACCAGTCATCACCGATCCTAAGATGGCAGCATCCGCTCTCAACTGGTGCGTCGAAGAGATGGAATCTCGTTATGTTACTTTTTCAGAAAATCGGTCTAAAGATATTAAATCCTATAATGAAAATGTGAAAAGAGGATTTGCTGAAGGGCATAAAATGCCTTATATTGTCATCGTGATTGATGAACTTGCTGATTTGATTATCGCAGCATCTTCGGATGTTGAACAGTCTATTCAACGGATTACTCAAAAAGCGAGGGCTGCTGGTATACATTTATTAGTAGCTACTCAAAGACCGACGACTGATGTCGTGAAAGGTACGATTAAATCCAATATTCCAGCCAGAATTGCATTTAAAGTGGCTGCTTATGTGGATTCAGCAACCATCTTAGATGGTGCTGGTGCAGAAACGCTTTTAGGTAAAGGCGATATGTTATTAAAACGTGCAGATCGTACGCATCGCCTACAAGGTGCCTATATTCCAGATGATGAAATTTATGCAGTTACAGACTTTATTCGTAATCAAGGTGAACCTACCTATATGATTCAACATGAAAGTTTAAAACAAAGTATTGATATTGGTGAAATTGTTGATGAAAGTTTATTTCGAGAAGTTGCTCGTTTTGTGGTCACAGAAGATAGTGCCTCGATTAATCGTATTCAAAAAGAATTTGGTTTAGGCTTTAATAAAGCACAACGCATCATGGGAATGCTTGAGCAATTTCGTATTGTGAGTGAAAATCAAGGGACGAAAGCACGTGAAGTGATTGCGACCCTTGGCGATTTAGAAGATTTATTAAATAAGAATTCATAAGGATATTTTATGACATTAAAAAAGGCTTATATACGTTTATCTATTTCAATCTTGTTGATGGTAACAACCATCATCTTTTACGCTTATGGTGTATCTAAGCTTAATTTAAGATGGAGTATGGTTGGTTTTTCGATTGGAGCCATTCTCTCCATTTTTTCAGTCATTTTAAGTATTCATACAGTATCACATAAAAAAGATATCAAAAATTTAAATTTTATCACGAAACATCGTTTTGAGTTTTTAGATTGGTTCACATTTTTATCCATATCGATGATGAGTATTTTTATGATTTTTATGTTTTTCTTACTTCCATCGGATGTGTCTCAAACTTCGATGTATCCGACTTTTGAAGATGGAGATCGAATCTTAATTTACCATTATGCATATGAAGCTCAAAAAGATGATATTGTCGTTATCAAAATGACGACTGAAAACTATCCCCGAGTTTTAGGTGTCGTTGATGACCAAACATATTTTGTGAAACGCGTTGTCGGGATACCCGGTGATTTACT
>DITP01000044.1:0-3475 GCA_002422135.1 Acholeplasmataceae bacterium UBA6181 | reverse complement strand
GGTAAAGTGATTTATAAGATGTGGCCACTTGGAGGGATAAAATGAGTACAACCAAACAAATCCAGTGGTTTCCTGGGCATATGTTTAAGTCACTTCGTGAAATTAGGGAAAAGATAAAACTCATGGATATCATCATGATTTTACTTGACAGTCGATTACCTATGTCATCTATGAATCCTGAAATCATGAAAATCACGGCACATAAGCCCGTGATTCTCTTATTTAATAAAATGGATTTAGCAGATGCGAAAGTCCTTTCAGTCACTGAAAAAGAGTATCAAGAGATGGGGTATTACACCTTAAAAATTGATGCACAATCTGGTAAAAATGTTGATAAAATTCATGGTTTAGCTCGTGAAGTTTTAAAAGAGAAAATTGAAAAAGAAGAAAGAAAAGGACTTAAGGTCAGACCTTTTCGGACCATGATTTTAGGTATTCCAAATGTTGGGAAATCCACATTAATCAATCAACTTTCAAAATCGTCTGCAACAAAAACCGGAAATACTCCTGGTGTTACGAAAGCCCAACAATGGATTAAACTCGGTGATTCTTTTGAACTTTTGGACACTCCTGGTGTTTTATGGCCTAAATTTACTGATGCGAAAGTGGGATACCACTTAGCCATAACTGGCGCAATCAAAGACCGCATATTGCCTGAAGATGATGTGTGTCATTATGCCCTTGATTTCTTAAAATCATATTATCCAAAGCGGTTATATGATCGATATGGTATTACACAAGATATGGATTATGTTGCAATGCTTCATCATATAGGAAATACAAGAGGAGCACTTTTAAAAGGTGCTGAAGTCGATTATGATCGCGTTTATCAAATCATCTTGACTGACATTCGAGGAAAACAACTTGGAGGACTCTCTTTTGACAGATCCAAAACTTTATGAAATTGAACAAAATTTACACCAATTAGGTGCCAAGTATATTGCCGGTATTGATGAAGCAGGAAGAGGACCTTTAGCGGGTCCTGTGTTTGCTGCTGCGGTCATCTTAAAGCCAGATGCTAAATTTACACATGTGGATGATTCAAAAAAATTAAGTGAGAAACAAAGATTACGCGCTATAGAAGAGATTAAAGCACAGAGCCTCTCAATATCGATTGGGATTAGCTCAGTTGAAGAAATTGATTTAATCAATATTTATCGAGCAAGTCGAGAAGCCATGATTTCCGCAATTAAACATTTAAAAATTAAACCTGACTATTTATTGATCGATGCGATGCCCATTGAAATTGATATACCATCAGAAAGCATCATTAAAGGGGATCAAAAATCGATTTCAATTGCTTGTGCATCCATCGTTGCGAAAACTGCAAGAGATGCATATATGGTTGAAATGGATCGATTATTTCCTCAGTATGGATTTAAGAATCATAAAGGCTATGGAACGAAAGAACATTTGCTTGCACTTGAAACTTATGGGGTCACACCCATTCATCGGAAGTCTTATGAACCGATCAAATCAATGTTAAAAAGAAAGTGAGTTTTCACTTTTTTTATTGGATTTAAAGTAATTTAGTTATTTTATCCATATGATAAAGTATGTGAAAAATCATATATATTCTTTAAATATATATAAGGAAGAGATAAAAACTTTTTGCTTGACAATCATCTCTCTCTCAATATAATAAGGTTGAAATGAGGTGTCACATTGAGCAAAAAACTCATTATTGTTGAATCTCCATCTAAAGCTAAAACGATTGGAAGCTATGTCGGTAAAGACGTGCTTGTTTTATCTTCGAAAGGACATGTGCGTGATTTAGCAACCACAGGCGTCGATGGATTAGGGATCGACTTACAAAATGAATATTTACCAATTTACAAAATTATTCCTGGAAAACAACAACTTGTTAAGGAGCTGATTTCAAAAAGTAAAAATAAAGAAGTGTATATTGCAACTGACCAAGATAGAGAAGGAGAAGCTATCGGTTGGCATTTAGCTGAAATATTAAAACTTGATCCAAAACAAGCCAATCGGATTGTGTTTCGTGAAATAACAAAACCAGCAATCTTAGAAGCGATGAATCATCCAAGACCAATTGATCAACATTTAGTGTTTTCACAAGAAACAAGACGCATTTTAGATCGTATTATTGGTTTTAAATTATCAAAACTCTTGCAGTCAAAAATTAAATCAAAATCAGCAGGTCGTGTACAATCGGTTGCTTTAAAGTTAATTGTTGACTTAGAAAAAGAAATCGAAGCTTTTATTCCAGAAACATATTATGAAGTTGAAGCTTGTTTCTATCACGCGAAAGCTGATTATCAAATTCCAGATAAAAAACGTTTGACGAAAGAAGAAGCAGATCAAATTGTTTTGGAATCAAAGAATCCTTTTAAAGTTAGTAAGATTGAAACAAAAGAATCGAAGCGTCAACCAAAACCAGCATTTATTACGTCTACCTTGCAACAAGATGCAATTAACAATTTAAGCATGAGTGCATCTCGGACGATGATGGTTGCCCAAAAATTATATGAAGGGATTGAAATTGGGGGAGAAATCATCGGTTTAATTACTTATATGAGAACCGATTCAAACCGATTAGCTGAACCCTTCATTGAAGAAACCAAAGCATTTATTGAAAAAGAATATGGGAAATCCTATTTAGGTAAATACCGAGTGACGACGAAAGATAATGCACAAGATGCACATGAAGCGATTCGTCCGACATCGATCCATCGCACACCTGAAATGATGCAAAGTTATTTAGGAAAAGATGAATATAAGCTTTATAAACGGATTTATGATCGTACAGTTGCTAGCCTCATGGCTCCTGCCATCTTTGATGTCACCAAAGTGACTTTTGAATCACACGGTCATGAGTATCTCGTTACTGGAGAAGTTGAAAAGTTTAAGGGATTCCAAGCGATATACCTTGAAAATAAGCAAAAAGATACAATATTACCTCATTATAAAGAAGGTCAATTGATTGATGCGAAAGACGTACTCGCGATTGAAAAAGTAACGAAAGCACCAGCGAGATATAGTGAAGCAACTCTCATTAAAGACTTAGAGTCATTAGGAATCGGACGACCTTCAACTTATGCATCGATTATCCAAACTTTAAAAGCAAGGGATTATGTTGAACTCGTTGAAAAACGGTTTAAACCAACAGATCAAGGGAAATTAACGTCAGAACAACTTGATGAATTTTTTCATAAGATTATTAACGTGGAATACACATCAAAAATGGAAACTGTCTTAGATGAAATCGCCGAAGGTAAGCAAAATGGTGGTGTCCTTATTGATCAGTTTTATAAAAGTTTTATTCCACTTGTTGATCATGCTCAAAAGCATATGAAGAAAGTTGGACCTAAGCTCACAGATGAACTATGTCCACAATGTGGGAAACCATTAGTTATTAGAACGAGTAAATATGGTGAGTTTATTGCATGTAGTGGATTCCCAAAATGCAAATATATCAAAAAAATTACAGAATAACATTTTATTTCTTAATCTT
>DITP01000045.1:2138-3513 GCA_002422135.1 Acholeplasmataceae bacterium UBA6181 | reverse complement strand
AAAAAGTTTTGAGTGACAACTTCAATACCCCAATCAAATTCATGGTTGCCAACCACCATCGCGTCAAATTTCATCTGATTCATAATCGTTAATGTCGATTGTCCTTGATAATAATTGGATAATGCACTCCCTTGAAGCATATCTCCACCTGCTAATAATAAAGTACCATTTGGATTATCAAGTCTTTTTTGTTCGACATAATTCGCAAGATATGCAACCCCTAAATTTGGACTATCTTTTTCAATCGCTCCATGAAAATCATTTAAATAATAAATATCCAAATAGGATAATGGTTGAATTGAAGGTTGTTCGTCAATCTCATTGATTTTAGGTGAGCACCCCATAAGTGTGATTAAAATGATGAAGATAAGTGTTAAGCATCTTTTCATGAGATTAAGTCCTTTCAAAGGCTATTTCTATCGTATCATAAAAATATAAATTCATTTCGATAAAAATATCAGTTTCTTTTTCTGGTTTGTATTGTAAAATAAAATCAAATGGAGGTGTTTCTATTGAATCAAAGAGAGAAATTCAAGGAACAGCTCAAAAAGAAATCGAAATTTGAGACGATTAAATCACTCATGATGACCTTTACTGCGACTGTGACTGCTGTTGTGGCCATTGCTGTTTTAGTTCCCAGCAGCCCAAAAGCAACCATCGAAAGCGTGAAGGTTTTTACCAGTGATATCGTCTATCGAGTCAATGTGACAGACAGTGATGGGGCGATTACAAACGATACCTTAAAGGTTGTTCTAGAAAATCAATCCGAGTATTATGAGGTTTTACTTGAACCCGGATTATCTGCAGGATCGTTTAGTAATTTAAATCCAAATACTCAATATACCTTAAGTGTGAGGTATGACAAAGGATTTGGATTAGAAAAACTCGCAACAGAAACCATCAAAACCATGGAGAAAGATGGTGCAGCTTTCTTAGGGGTATCAATTATTGATCCAAACTACGATTACTACATTCCCTATCAACTTGATATTTATTACACCAATCAATTATTGACTTATCAAAATCTCGTACTCTATGTTGCGCTAGTTCCGTATTACCAGGTTGATGATCCAATTTATGAACCTTATATTATTAATGTAGAAGGGACAACAAGTATTAACCTTGATGTCATGAACGAAAACACACGTGTTATGGCTTACCTTGAAGCAATTACAGCCACCAACGAAACCGTGATCTTAGATACCATTGAATTTTTAACTCCACTTTCAATCTATGCATCACTTTATGTTGATCAAATTACACCTAACAGCTTCGGGGTTTCATTTTATTCAGATTACTCAAGTACAACAGACATTTCATATGAAATTGTCATTAAACAAAACAAACAAACCATCAAAACAGTCATTCCACCTAC
>DITP01000045.1:0-2120 GCA_002422135.1 Acholeplasmataceae bacterium UBA6181 | reverse complement strand
GTCACTCAATTACTTGAAACTTTTGAAGAAACAACAATCGCTAAATTCTCCTATACCATCGATATTGTGGATTTAGGCGATATGCTTGAAGTGACCATTATTCTGGATGACCCTGGACATAATTACCAAATGGCATATTACACCACTTATCAACCTGCAGAAGCGTATGATACTTGGCTAGATTACAACGAATCTCCCTTTAATATGGTTGATAACGAAAAAATGACAACGCTTCTTATACCAAAGACTTACCCATTGCCTTATTATATTCAAATCGGTTTAACATCACAAACCGATTACCGATACTATATCACCATCCGAACCATTAACGGATAGAAAGGATTTATCATGAAATTTAAAGAAAGATCTAAATCAGAAAAATCAAGAATCATTATGACAGCTTCTATTATTATTGTATTTGTGTTAATCAGTGTTTTCGCTGGAGTCGTCTTCCCAGGTTCAGAATTTGCCAATATCATTGACAATTCCATTGGTAAATTCTTTAACCTCTTCGGTTTTGTTCAAAATCGATATATCACTATTTTAGAAAGTATCGCAATCATCGTCTTCATTTGGATTTTAGATAAGGTTTTAATCATTTTGATTGCTATCCTCACAAGAGAAGGTAAACGAAGTGAAACCATCGGAAACTTAATGAAAAGTTTCATTCAATATTTGATGGTCTTAATCGCAATCTTCCTCATTCTATCGGCATGGGGCGTCCAAACACCAACTCTTCTTGCTGGTGCAGGGATTTTAGGTTTAGCCATCAGTTTTGGTGCCCAAAGTTTAATGGAAGATATTTTTAGTGGTTTATTCATTATTTTTGAACGACAATTCGAAGTTGGCGATTATATTGAAGTTGCTGGTCATGAAGGTACCGTCTTAGAAATATCTTTAAGAATCACTAAAATTGAAAACATCGAAGGTGACACCGTCATCTTAAATAACTCTGACATTCGTTCAACCATCAACTCTTCTTCTGGGCTATCTCCAGCGATTTGTGATATCTCGATTAGTTATAGCGCTGATATTGAAAAAGTTGAAAAAATCATATTAGATCATATTGATGAAATCAAGAAAAAGATTCCGACTATCAAAGGTAATTTGTCATATAAAGGCGTTCAACAACTTGGTGAATCATCCGTAGTTTTAAGAGTTGTAGGAATGACTGAAGAAATTGATAAACGACAAACTGCTAGAAATTTAAATCGCGAATTAAAAATTTTATTTGATAAAAATAATATCGAAATTCCATTTAACCAACTTGTCATTCATCAAGCAAATAAAGAATAATTCAATTGAAAAAAAACCAAAGGACACGGATTCGTGTCCTTTTTGTTTTATTTAATCCATCCCTTTTTATAAAGAATTCTAGCAACGACTAAGGAGATCACAACCCCAACAGGAACCATAATCCCTACTAAACCACCACTACCTGGAACAAATAAGAAAAACAAAATCATGAAGATGAGTGGAATGATGACTACTTTTACACGCTTCATAATATAAACGACACCTAAAGCCCCAAATAATGCTGGGACAATATGATCAAATGCTGGCCTTAAAGCATCTGATTCAATAATTGGTGTTAAAGGAATAATTAAGAGTGCCCCCACTAAAATAATCAATGTGGTCATAATACTGCTTGCAGCAACCGCAATCGTTGAGATGACATCACCTTTTTCTGTACCTTTTTCAATCCCAAGCGCATCTTGGGCATTGAGAGCTGCAGGTACTTTAATACTCGTTAAATTACCAGTCACGAATGCTAAATAAGATGAACCCGTACCAAGCATCGGTGTAAATGTGAAAACTTCAATGGTTGTTACTGGCCAAAAAATGACAGCAGTTGCGAAAAACCCTGGTAAAAATTGATTTAAAGTTGGCCAAACACCTGTCGATAAACTCGCAATGATTGGAACAAAAAGGAAAAGTATTAATGCACCTAACATCCAATAACGACCTTCAACATGGAGTTGATCTTGATAACTTCTTTTCATTTATCTCACCCCCATCATCGCATAAACAATCGCTAGTGCCATCGCACTCACCATCGATAAAGGAAGTGCATAATTTTTAAGCCAACCCCATTTAAATTTTTTCATGATGATGCCAAA
>DITP01000037.1 GCA_002422135.1 Acholeplasmataceae bacterium UBA6181 | reverse complement strand
CTCAATTAAGAGCTGGGTCGCTATTAATTTTATCAATTGGTAAAGAATTATTGGGTATTTGACATATGTAAAGGTTACTTATATTTAGAGTGTATCCTCCAACAAAGTCCAATACTCACTGTTTATATCCTCATCATACTTTTCATAACATAAAAGTAATTCATTAGATTGCTTGTCCTTACGCACAAATCCGCTTTTAAGACCTTTTTCTTCTGCATACTTTTTAAGTACATCGAATTTTTTGGATGAAAAGAGGTCGATATCTTCGCTGTTTCCTTTCTTGTCAAAGCCACCTTTGGTTTCAATTATCCAAATTATACCGTTTAAATCAGAAACTATGTAATCAGGATAAAAGGTCTTTTGCTTTCCAGAATTATCATAATATATGATTGAAAAATATAAATCTCCTTTGTCACCATTTTTATAAAACCATTTAATTTTTGGACTATATTCACAATGTTTTTCGAATTCTTTTTCAGGGTTCGATCTAGGTTCAGCTGATGATACATAACCAGAATAAACGTTCTTTGTGTATAGTCTTTGTATTTTAGAACCGCTGTCGTAAGTGAATAATATTTCTGGTGCGAATGTGAACTGTCTTTCAAGTATATCAATAACTTTTAGGTTTAGATGTCTTTGATTAATATCAGCCATCGCCTCCGAAAAATCATTTTTTAACTTATCAAAATTATTTATAACAAACGAATATACAAGCCTTGTGTCAAGACTTACAATTTTTCCATTTATATGCGGGACAGTATTATCAAAAAGACGTCTGACAATTACTCTAACAACATCATATGGCATACCTATTTTAGATCCAAGTAGACCTAGTGTCTTATGGAAAGCACGTCCATGTACATGAGTATTAAGCGTCTCTATCATCCCAACTTTTCGCAAATTTTCAAACTCTTCCGAAGTAAGAATATGCACACTTCCAGATGAAGTTGTTTTAATTATATCCTCACTAAAAGTATAACCTTGTGTTTCTAATCTTGTTCTATTCTCTTTTGGTTTTGTTGATAGTTTATACTTAGAAAAGTAATAGCTAATAATACTTTTAATTGCCGTGTTTGGGTCAGCTCCTATGGGCGTTTCAGATTTAAGTTGCTTCATCAATTTAATTTCACTATAATCCTTTTTCAAAAATAGTGTTGTCGCATTTAAAGCTCGCTTAGCAACAGCATTTTTTACATTTTCAACAAATTTTTCATCAAGAGTGTAAATAAATGAACTATCTAGAATGTCATGATCATAATGTCTTGCTTCAGGCATTCGTCTAATTCGACCGATTGTTTGAATCTCAAAAACCTCATCCATGTTGTCACGAAGTTTTACAAGGACATGAGCTCTTGGGCAATCCCAACCAGTTGCTACAGCTTGTTTCATAATTAGATAACTTACTCTATTATCTTCTTTTTCTATATCATCAAGATTTTCTTTCCTGTTTGATAACCAAATACCTAATAATCCGTTTTCATAGTTAACGTTATTTTCGTCAAGAAATTTTTCTATGTCATTAATCATGACATCTGATGAGTTGGGAACTTGAATAAGAACTAATGGGTTAATATTTGATGTTTTACTTCTATAAATGTCACGAATTTGAGATTGCTTATCCATAGCTTTTTCAAGTAAATACTCAACTTGATTTTCGACATTTAATCCTTCTGGGAAATTCTCGTTAATAAGAATCTGTTTCTTAATAAGCCCTTCAGCAATAACATCATCTTCTAATATTTCAATAACTATAGGATTGGTATAATCTTTTGGAGTAGCAGAGCATCTTATAACTTTTTCAGGACAAAGGAGCTGAACAATCTCGTCTGCTTTGTATGTATCATTGACATGTTCCTCATCAATGATAATAACGAATCTAAGCGATTGATCTTTAGCCTTTTTAATATGATCGTTAAAGTTATCTTTTTCTATATCTTTAAAGGCGTTGTTTCCTTTCTTAGTTAGCAATTCCCAGTTAATAAAACAAACATCATTTTCAGCAAATCCATCAATCATAACATCACTTAAGAGCTTAGTAGAACTATTATGGATAAATCTATCCATTTTTTCCTTGCTCTGCTCCTCTAAGTTTCCTTTGCCAGGAGTTAACCAAATAAAAACATACCCCCTATTTTGCTTTATGAATTCGTCAATAAAATGTGTTAATAGAATAGTTTTACCCGATCCAGTTGGACTCTTTAATATGACTATACTATTACTATAATTAAAAGATTCGTGCAATTTTTCAATAGCATTTTTTTGAAAATTCTTAAGTTCAATCACATTATTCACCCCCTAAACTCGCTGTAATAGTAATCTGGTATAATGTTTATCTCAATCTTTGATAAGATCAGTTTATTTCTTTGTAACTCTGACATTAGAACATCGTGACCTACATACATTCTCTTTGTATCTCCGATATTTACCAGTAGGTTGTCCAAATCATCATCACTAAGAACGATTTTGATTGTATTATCACTATCAAAGTTTATGCAATTCTCTAGTTCAACTAATTCCCTAATATGTAACAAAAGTTTATCTGCATACTCATAATACATCTTGTCTTTTTTGTCATAATATTCAATTTTGAAGTATTTGATAGTAAACTTATCTGTAATAGATTTTTTGAATTCAACTAACCTCTTCAAAGTTACCTTTTCACATATTTCATTTTCATTATTTGTACATAATATAAACTTGCGATTATCTCCAGACTCAATATTCGCTTGAATTACTGCTTGTCCCGTGGTTCCTGTTCCTGCAAAGAAATCAAGAATTATATCATTTCCATTTGTAGATGATTTTACTATTTCTTTAATGAAAGATACTGGTTTTGGATAATCAAACTCAAGATTGAAAGCATTTAACTCTTTTGTCGCAACTTGGTTCATGTAATTCGTCTCTATGAATGCGAGACTATCAATGGGTTTATTATCATTCCTAAGTTCATTCAAATACGATTTAAATACAAATCCTCTTTCATTGTTTTTAATCTTTTTCTTGAATACTATCTTTCCGTTATCAATATACTTTTGAAGTGAATCTTTACTAAAAGCCCAGTATCTGCCTTGTGGGGGAAAATCCTCTTGTCCTGTATAAGGATTTTTTATGACAAAATATGTCGATGGTCCTCCACTTTTTGCTGAAGGATCACTACTTTTCCAAGGACCTCTTGGATCCTTATCTGGGTTTTTGTATTTATCTGTTTCTTTTGGTACACCTAAAAATTTGAATTTATTCGTTTTGGAATAAATAAGAGCATATTCGTGTTGCAGGTTTAAGAAATGATCTGCATCGTTTGTAGAGGACTTCGTCTTCCGAATAAACGCACCAATAAAATTATTCTCACCATAAATCTCATCACAAAGTAATTTTAGCTGGGCAAACTCATATTCATCAATACTAATGATGATTGCTCCATCTGACGTCAGCAACTCTTTTGCTAATCTTAATCTCTTGTTCATAAACGACAACCACATAGAATGTTTAAAGCCATCTTCTGGCTTTATGTAATCGTCATTATATCTAAAATCTTTCTTTCCTCTATTATAGGGAGGATCTATATATATTAATTTAATTCTACTTTTATGAGTTTTATTAAGCAAATATAGCGAAGCTAAGTTATCTCCCTCTAAAAGAAAATTAACATTTCCGTTATCTACGCTTGATAGATTATGTTTTTCACTTAGTACTGGTACACTATCTTCTAAAAAGTCATCAAACTCTTCAGAGTGCTCTTCATAAACTAAACCATATTTTTTCCTTGTTAGTTCAGTTTCTATTTCATTAAGATTGCTTAATAGTTCATTTATCCTAGAATTATCAGACAGTTTTTCTATATTTTCTTTCAATATGCTGATATTTTTCAATAGTTTTTCTCTTTTAATTTTTGATATATTCATAATAAACTCCTCCGTCATGACAATCTTAGCATAATAAAATAAAACTTCAATTGATTATTCAAATACTAAATGATTAAAGTTTCTCGTCACAAATGCATTGTTTATCATTATCTTAATTCTATCCATATCGGTGTATTTGACAATGATAAACTTCTTTGTATATCTAACTGTGCCAAATTGCTTTTTGCTATCTGTTAGCAAATGAAGCTTTGACTGCATTTCATCTAACCAATCATCATGCCAGCCTATTGCTACACTAGTTTGTGTTGAATCGCATTGAAGAGATAGTTTAATCGATGGTTTTATAATCTTTCTTTCATATTGTCCAAGTGAATCAAAGTCGAATACTCCATTTGAAAAGTATCTATCTCTAAACTCCCAATCAAACCCGAATTGCTCACTTGTCTTGAGATTAATAATTTTACCATCGTCTCCATAAGTTTCATATTCATTTGGTTCAATAACGATATGTTTACAAACTGGTGAATTGTTAAACAAATCGACAAAAATTGCTAACGATTCATCGTGTTTCGAATACATTGTTGGCCTATACATATATTTATCCCCTCTCTATTAGAATAATTATATCATTTACAAGTAGTAAAAAACACCCCTTCAAAGTTATTTATAAGTGCAAAGTCTCATAACATAAATGAGAATAAGCATAATGGTTAATATATAATCAAATTAAGTGCAATTGATTTCAAAATATAAGTTCTGTATATACTAGAATCATTTGTTCGGGTAATCGTGTAGAATTTTAGCACCCCCTCCCAAATCGTGTAGATTTTTTAGCACCCCCTCTTCATATCGTGTAGAATTTTTAGCACCCCTCACTCAAATCGTGTAAAACCTGATGTAGTTGCTGCAAGTTGCTTGTTAGTTTCAACTCCTTAAATTGACCCGACAGTGCTAAAAAAACTTGAAAATCGACTAATAATTGGCATTTTTTCGATGTTTCGGCTTAATTTAAGCACAAAAAAGGCCTGATTAGTGTATCAG
>DITP01000062.1 GCA_002422135.1 Acholeplasmataceae bacterium UBA6181 | reverse complement strand
AATAAATTGAATCAGTTTGGATATGATTTACCTTATGAAAAAACAGGTGAATGCTGGGCAATCTCCGCACATCCAAATGGGCAATCCATCATAAAAAGTGGCCGTTTTAAAGATATGACACTTGGGCAAGTATTTAGCGAAAATAAGCATTTATTTAATGACATAAAAACCGATACGTTTCCGATACTTACAAAAATTCTCGATGCAAATGATGATTTATCGGTTCAAGTTCATCCTAAAGATGCCTACGCCTATAAATTTGAACATGATTTAGGTAAAACGGAATGTTGGTATATTTTAGATGCGGAAAAAGATGCATTCATTATCTATGGGCATCAAGCTACATCAAAAGAAATGTTTAAATCCATGATTGAAAATAATCAATGGGATCAATTGCTCATCAAAAGAAACGTCAAAAAAGGTGATTTTATCTATGTTCCTTCTGGAACCGTTCACGCGATTGGGAAAGGCATCATGATTTTAGAAACTCAACAATCTTCAGACACAACTTATCGACTTTATGATTATCATCGCGTTGATAGTAACGGCAATCAAAGAAAACTACATATTCATCAATCTATTGAAGTATCAAATATTCCTCATATTGTTGAGAAACTGGAATTTAAAAGAAAGGTTATTGATACTTCTCATATCACACAATATATTAGTAATTCTTTCTTCACCGTTGAAAAATGGGAAATTGAAGATTACTTAAAAGCACCAAATCACCATTATAAGCTGATGAGTATTATCAATGGAAGTGGTTGCATTAATGGTAATCCCATCAAAAAAGGTGATCATTTTATTGTCTGTTCTAATGTTAAAGAAATCGAAATCATTGGGAATTTAGAACTTATTGTTTCTTGGACTTAAATCAAAAAAAATAAAAGCTCCCAAGAGGCTTTTAAATTATGGAGAATCAATGCAAAATATAAAAAACTTCCGTCCACTTGCTTATAGTCTTATAAATGCTCAAGGAAAAGGTATAAAAAAGCATATGATATTTCGAAGTGGTGAATTATCAAAAGCATCAATAGAGGAAATTGATGAAATCATATCGTTGGGAATCAAATCTATTTTTGATTTGAGATCAGACTATGAGCAACAAGCTCAAATGTCTAATTCTAACTTAAAAATCTATGGATACAATATTAGCCAGTCAACATCCAAAAAAAGAATGGATGCCGAGTTTTTAAAACAACTTGCAAACTCAGATGTTGATCAGTTCATGATGTCTTTATATCGAGAATATCTTGCATTGTCACCCGTACTCAAACCTCTTTTTCAACACATTATCAAGATTAGAACCCCTTTTCTTTTTCACTGTTCTGCAGGTAAAGATCGGACTGGGATAATAGGGGCAATTTTGATGAGCTTATTAGATTTTGATCTAGAATCCATATATCAAGAGTATTTAAAAATTGATTTTAGAATCCTCAATGATGCTATTGAAAATCAAAAAAAAGACGGATTATCAGAAGAAATGATACATAAATTGATTCCATTAAGTGGTGTCAATCCAATATATTTGGATGAGTTCTTTAAAACTATCTTAAGTAACTATCAAACCATGAATCAATACTTTTATCAATTTCTAGATTTGACTCAAGATGAGATTATAGAATTTAAAAAAATATTATTTAACTTAATAAAAACGACATCAAGCGATGTCGTTTATTTCTATGTGGTTTTAATTTGTGTATGAAAGTATTTATGTTTGATTAAAATGATAAAGATGATAAAAATTCTTAAGTAAAGATTAGAGACAAGTATTATGGACATAATTAATAATGTATCAACGAATATCATTAAAGTCCATTTTTGTCTTTAGAACCCATGAATTTGGTATAGGTGAAATTTGTGACATCAACGCACCTAAAATTAATCCTCGATCAGAACTTGCTCCACCCAGTTTCGCATTCCAATTTATGATATCTTCATATGATCTACTATGATATAGCATGTGATAAATTAAGGGGATTGATTGTGGTAGGTGGCATGCCGTTCCAGCAAATTTATTTATAAATAATTGAGTATCATTCATGGTGATTGCTTGAGTCAGTTTTTCTTTATAGTGTTTTGGTGCATAGACGATTGCTTTTTCCAAAATATCGATTAATGGACTAGATTTGATGTGTTCAAAAATGTAGTCAAACATTTGATAAAATTGTTTATAATCTTCTATCGATGTAAATAGTGAAGCAAGCTCCCAAGCTTTATTATTGCCTAGATTCAATTCTTTACAGACAAGATATGGGATGAATCCAACGAGATGATCATCCATAAGAGGTTTTTCATCAATAAAAATATTTAAGTCCTTGGCTAGTTTATGAACAATTAATCGTTTACCATAAGTTTCAATGTATCCTTCATAAGATCCGCCAGGTCTAGTGTAATCATAGATTAAAGTTTCATAATCACTTATTGACATGTTTGGATTTTCTTTCATTGCTTTATAAAGCCATTTAAGTATCATCCCCTGCGTGGTAAAAGAACCAATTTCTACATGAGGGTAAGCATAATAAGAAGGTTTTGCTAAATCGAAATGCTTCTTTGACTGTTTTTGAAATAAAAGACTTTGTGTCGTTGATAACTTTTCGAGATAATCCCCATTATATATCCAGTGAAATCCAAGTGTTGCAGCATTAGCAACTAGTGCACCTTTAATGTATTTATCCATTTTCTATCTTACCTTTTGCATAAATGCTTTTAAAGATTCACTTTTGGGGTGATCTAATATGTCTGGGGTTCCCATTTCAGCAATTTCACCTTTATCCATATAGATGACATAGTCTGCAAAATCTTTAACAAAACTCATCACATGAGTCACAAAAATAAAATCTTTACCTAAACTTTTTAACTCCTCAACCGCAGTCAAAACCTCATGGGTCAAGATCGGATCTAGTGAAGAAGTGGGTTCATCTAAAAAGATGATGTCAGGATTAATCGATAAAGCTCTTGCGATTGATGCTCTTTGAGCTTGGCCACCTGAAACATTTTTTGGTAATTTATTCACTTGATCTTCTAAATGAAGCATTGAAAGATATTTTAGAGCGATTTGTTCTGCTTGCTCTTTTTCGTATCCACGAGTTTTTTCTAAAACTAATGTGATATTTTGTTTTAAAGTAAGATGAGGGAATAGATTATGGTGTTGAAAAACAAAACCAATTTTTTTTCGATACTCTTCTTCATTGACTGAATGACCATTCACAAAAAGTTCACCTAAGCTTGGTTTTTCTAAACCGGATAATAATCTAATTAAAGTCGATTTTCCAGAGCCAGACACACCGATAATTGCAACTGATTTGTATCCATCTAAATTGAGGGATAAATCATGAAGAACTTCAACATCATAAAGATGAGAAACTTGATCGATTTTTATCTTCATAAAGCCCACTTCCTTTCAATGAGTTTTGCAGCTTGAGAAAGTGGAATCGTAATCATTAAGTAAAGAACCCACATTAAAACATAACCCTCGACAAACCGAAATGTTTGAGATTGAGCAACTCTAATTGCATAATAGAGCTCATTATAGGATAAGACATTTAATAGCGCACTACCTTTGATAATCATCGATAGATTGTTCATCATCGGGGGCATTAAAATCCGAACAACTTGAGGGATAATGATATATCGATACCTTTGATAAGGAGTAAATCCAAATAAATCCATGGTCATGTATTGATCTCTTGAAATACTAGAAAATCCAGATTGATAAACGTTTTTCATATAAGGCGTCATATAGATGATTAAAGCCATATAACCCATAAGATTACGGTTATAAGTTCCAAACGCTGGCCCAATTAAAAATGCAGTGATTACAACTAACACTAATAGAGGTGTTCCATAAATGATTTCTGTAAAAACATCAGTGATTGCGTTTAGATATTTAATTTTTGAAATGCTAAATAAGTAGAAGATAAATCCTAAAATCAAACTACCTAATAAAGCAACCATTGAAACTAAAATTGTATTTCCAATGGCAGAGATAATTAAATCTTGATATGGTTTAAATGATGCAATTGAAAAGTTATCAACTTGTTGAGTGACAACAAAAAAGATGAGTGCTAAAACCGTTAAAATAGCAAGTGTGTATGCCGTAATTTTACGCATTAGTATAGAAATCTAATCCTTTTCCTAAATTTTCAAGTAAAATTGGATTCCATTTATTTTCGAGTATTTCATATAATCCATTTGCTTGATTAAATGTTTCGATAAAAGCATTCGCTTGTTCAACAAGTTCTGTGTTACCTTTTTTAACGGCCATCCCGATTGGACTTGCTACAAAAGAATCCCATACAACTAAAGTCGTTGTTGGATTGGCTTTATAGCCATCAACCACTGGATTTGCACTCATTAATAATATATCTGCAGTCCCTTGAGCTACCTCTTCAACAGCAGTTCCTAAATCAGTCGCTTGAATGACATCTTTCCCATAACTTTGAGGAATTGATGAAGACACTTGTGATGCAATACCTACAAATTTGGCACCATCAATAGCTAATAATTCTTCAACAGTCGAATCACTCGTTAAATTATTTTCACTAGCGAACTCTTGGTTGACGAGAGAGATAATTTTAAAATAAAAATATGGATTTGTAAAATCAACAACTTCTAAACGTTCTGCAGTAATACTCATCGATGCGATAGCAATATCAATTTCTCCAGATTGAATTGCTGGAATAATTGAACCAAAATCCGTGTTGACAATTTCAACTTCACGGCCTAGATACTCACCTAAAGCATAAGCAATATCAACTGATATACCTTCGGGGTTATTACTTAAATCCACAGTTTCAAATGGCGGATATTTTAAATCCATACCGACACGTAAAACTGTATCGTTTGGCTTACATGAACTTAAGATAAGTATTGTAAATATTAGAGTAAGAATAAAGATTGTTTTTTTCATTAAAATTCTCCTTTTTATACACGCTATAAATTAATTATAAGTTAAAAAGATTAGACACTCAAAGAATTTGCAACTATAAAATCAAATCAGCATACACCCATCCTTTAAATAAGCATTCATAAAACGGATATATAATTCAAGTTGGATAATATTAATTTATGTTATGTAACTTTTTTGTAAAAAATAAATTTTGATATATTTACTTCGAGAAATGCAGTGTTATAATATAGATAAATATAAATATAGATAAACATCGATATATTAGAGGTAATCATATGAACATTGACTATGCCACATTATTTAAAGCTTTATCGGATGAAAACCGGTTATTGATTCTAAAACTTTTAATTCAAGGCGAAACTTGTGGATGCACACTTATTGATAAGTTGCCGATTACACAGCCCACGCTTTCGTATCATTTAAAAATATTGACAGAAGCAGGATTAACAAAAGCTTACAAAGAAGGCACATGGGTTAAGCACCATGTAGATCACGATAAAATTGATTTAATCATCAAATATCTCGTCGACCTAAAGAATGAGGAAACAGCATGCAATTTATAAGCGATTTTTTCACATTCTTTAATGATCAGTTTTTGAAAATGAAATGGCTTGACCAAAGTGTTCGTTGGTTTTTTGGTGATATTTTAAATATAGATAAGAATTCGATGCTTTTTGAGAGCTTATCATTCTTCGTTTATGATGTCATTAAAATATTTATTCTTTTGTCAATTCTGATATTTATTGCTTCATATATTCAATCATTTTTTTCACCAGAGAAAACACGTAAAATTCTTTCAAAACATCATGGTATTGGAGCAAATCTATTCGGAGCTTTATTGGGTACAGTCACACCTTTTTGTTCATGTTCATCCATTCCAATCTTTATTGGCTTTACAAAAGCAGGTTTACCACTAGGGGTGACATTTTCATTTTTGATTTCTTCCCCTTTAGTGGATCTTGCATCAATTATCCTTTTAGCAAGTATCTTTAATTGGAGAATTGCGATTGCATATGTTGTCGTTGGTTTAGTAATTGCTGTCATTGGTGGAAGTCTCATTAGTTTCCTAAAAATGGAAAAATACGTTGAATCATTTGTGATGGAAAATCGACAAATCACCAATGAAAATGATGAAGAAATTGATCCTTCTGTCATGACGAAAAAAGAACGAATCACGTACAGCTTTGAACAAGTTAAAGAGATTATTCATCGCGTATGGATTTATATCCTTATTGGTGTTGGTATTGGAGCTATTATTCATGGATTTATTCCCCAATCTTTTATTGAAAGTGTTTTGGGTGATAAAAATCCATTCTCGGTTATTTTAGCTACTTTAATGGGAATACCCATGTATGCTGATATTTTTGGAACCTTACCGATTGCAGAAGCACTTGTATTTAAAGGCGTTAACATTGGGACAGTTTTAGCCTTCATGATGGCAGTTACAGCCTTATCATTACCTTCACTTATCATGCTAAAAAAAGTGGTTAAAACAAAATTATTACTTACATTTTTAGGAATTGTTACGATTGGAATCATTATCATGGGTTACTTATTTAATGGATTTAGTTACTTATTCATGTAAAGAGGAGAATGAAAGATGAATATTAAGATTTTAGGATCAGGATGTCAAAATTGCAAAAAATTATATGAGAATGCAAAAGATGCAGTTAAAGCATCTCAAATTGATGCAATTATCGATTATGTCACCGATTTTAAAGAAATTGCGAATTATAATTTGATGAGAACTCCAGGGCTTGTTATTAATGAAAAGGTTGTATCTTATGGTAAAGTTTGTACAAAAGAAGAAATCGTGCAATTAATCAATCAGAGTATGTTATATGAAGATATCAACATTTGAAAAATATCTCACTGTATTTGTTCTAATTTGTATGACTATTGGAGTATTAATTGGCAATTATCTTCCGCTTATTCCACAATTTTTGAGTCAATTTGAAATTGCATCTGTCAATATACCTATTGGTATTCTAATATGGATTATGATATATCCAATGATGCTGAAAATTGATTTCACATCAGTGAAAAATGTTGGGAAAAAACCAAAAGGTTTGTTTCTAACATGGATTACCAATTGGTTAATAAAGCCATTTACAATGTTTGGAATTGCATATTTCTTCTTCTATATTGTATTTAAGAACCTAATTCCAACAAATCTTCAACAAGATTATCTTGCTGGAGCAGTGTTACTCGGTGCGGCACCATGCACAGCAATGGTTTTTGTATGGAGCAGTTTAACTAGAGGAAATCCAGCTTATACACTCGTTCAGGTTGCATCAAATGATCTTATTATTTTGATTCTTTTTGTACCAATCGTAGGATTGCTTTTAGGTGTTAGCGGTATCGCTGTACCATGGACGACTTTATTTCTTTCTGTGTTCCTATTTGTGGTTGTACCTTTAATTTCCGCATCATTGACGAGATATTTTGTGATTAAACATAAAGGACAAAAATTTTATAATCAACAGTTTATTCCAAAATTTAGTTTTATTACGATATCAG
Source organism: Acholeplasmataceae bacterium UBA6181 (assembly GCA_002422135.1). Classification (GTDB taxonomy): domain Bacteria; phylum Bacillota_I; class Bacilli_A; order Acholeplasmatales; family Acholeplasmataceae; genus UBA6181. The sequence goes on along the minus strand of DITP01000062.1, from coordinate 15,147 downwards.
GACTTTTATTGACATTAATACTGATTTTCTCCCTTCAAGCAGAATTAATCATCAACAATCCTCTTCATATTATATACATTGCGATTCCATTGATTATTCAGACATTTTTGATTTTCTTCATCGCTTATTTAGGTGCAAAGAAAATGAAGTTATCCCATGATGTTGCTGCACCTGCTGGGATGATTGGAGCAAGCAATTTCTTTGAACTTGCAGTCGCAGTTGCAGTCAGTTTATTTCCTTTAAATCCAGGCGTTGCACTCGCTACGATTGTAGGTGTATTAGTCGAAGTACCGGTTATGCTGATATTAGTTAAAATAGCGAATAAGACCAAACATTGGTTTCCTAAAGAATTGGAGGCTGCATATGATTATTAAAGTTTTAGGACCAGGATGTCCAAAGTGTAAAGTTCTATATAATCAAGTTTTACGAGTTGAAAAAGATTTATCAAGGCAAGATGAAATTATCAAAGTTGAGGATTATCAACATATNNTATGTTCCGGTCGAATTGCATCGACCGATGAAATAAAAAAATGGATAAAAGAAAGGGAAAACTTATGAAAAAATATAAAATTGCATTTGTATGTGTACACAATTCTTGTCGTAGCCAAATGGCAGAAGCGATTACTAAAGAACTTGCATCAGATATGTTTGAAGCATATAGTGGTGGAACTGAGACAAAACCACAAATCAATCAAGATGCTGTTCGTATTATTAAAGACTTATATTATGTTGACATGAATAAGACTCAAAAGTCCAAGCTCATCGATGATCTTCCACAAGAACTCGATGTTTTGGTAACGATGGGATGTAAAGTTGAATGCCCATTTATTCCGACAAAACATCGAGAAGATTGGGGACTAGATGATCCAACAGGTTTACCCGATGAAGCGTTTTTAAAGACTGCAGAACTTATTAAAGAAAAATTATTTACTTTGAAAGAGAAGATTGAAAAAAAAGAAATCAAATTAGATTGAAAGAGTAGTGCAAAAGCACCACTTTTTTTATATTATGATAAAATATATCTGTTCTATCTGAAAGAGTTGTGAAACATGAAACAAAGTAAGCATCGTCGCATATATGAATATATTCTCATTATCGCAATCATCCTTGGATTAGATGGTCTTTTTTTATTGCGTTATAATTTTTCTCTTACTTTGCTGAGATGGTCTCTTGATTTATTCACAATTGCAATTTTAGTATCTTTTATTGCGTTTATTAAAAATAAGATGTGGCGATATATATTTGAACTTGTAACTATATTAATTGCATTTACTTTCTTTATTACAGACAGCACACTATATTTTTATAAAAAAGATATCACATCAATAGCTATGTTAATTGAGTCATTTAGAGATACGATGACTATTGGATTAAAATATAGTCCTTTAGAAGTATTTCCTATATATGGATGGTTTTTGATTGTTATCTTTGTTACAATTGGTGCGATCATGCTTAAAAAAATAGTTTTTAAAGCAAATAATAACAACCGAAGAAAACAATTACGAATTAATACATTAAATTTATTAATTTCATTTTTAGGATTAGCAGCCACGACATTATTTATAAGCGATTATGAGCAAACCATTTTAGATTATCCGAATGATAAGGTACGATTCATTGAAAACTTTGGGTCAATAACTTATCACGTCCAAGATATTTCATTGTACACCTCATCCTTAATTATTCCTGATTCTTTAAGTGAGGAGTATACAGAGGAAATTGAAGAAGAAACTAAGTTCACGATTGCTGAAGCATCACCTTATTTTGGAATGTTTAAAGGCAAAAACGTGATATTCATCATGTGTGAAACTTGTGAAGAATATGCATACTCAAGAGAATACACACCAAATTATTTTAGACTTTATGATCAAAGTATTTATTTTTCCGAATTTTTCTCAGCAGCAAAAAGTAATTATACATATGATGCTGAGTTTAAATCATTGACCTCGATGATGTATTTTTTATCCGATAATTACATGTACACTTATGGTGAAAACACATTTCAAAACGCAATTCCTTATATCCTTAAAGATAAAGGATATTCAACAAATTCTTTCCATGATTTTACAAAAACATTCTTCAATCGAGAACAAATGCATCCACAACTAGGATTTGAAAATTATTATGGAAGAGAAGATATGGTCTTTAGTGAAACTGATTTTTGGCCAAAAGATTCTGAAATGTTTGAGAGCATGAAAGATTTGATGGTTCCGATCCTAGAAAACCCATTTTTTACATTCATCATCACGGTCACATCTCATGGACCATATGGTGAGTACCGCAATGAACTTGATGAATATTATCAAATCTTATTAAATGATCCTAATTATATGGAAGCTGAGCAGGAATACTTGACATTACTTGCTGCTCAAATGGATTTTGATAAGGGATTAGGTATTTTACTTGATGATCTCGAAAAAAAGCAATTAATGGACGATACATTAATTGTTTTATACAGTGACCACAAGAATTATTCAAGTCCAGAAATTACTGAAAAATATTCAACGAATGCAGACGATGAGTTAGATGTTAATCGTGTTCCAATGTTAATCTATGGAAAAGGGTTAACACCAGGAGTAAGCGAAACGCTTTCTTCACATTATGACATTACTCCGACGGTATTGGATTTATTAGGAATTACTTATTATCAAGATTTTTATTATGGAGAAAGCCTATTTTTAAGTGAAAGAAGTAATCTTCCAATCATATTATCATTGTCTACATGGATTTTGGATTCTTATCGGTTGCTCTATGATGAAGTGGTATATGGAGAGGTAACTCAAGATGAGATTGAAGTTACTCGATCATTTGTTTTAGCAAAGATAGATTTCTTTGAAAAACTATTTATTACAGACTATTTCTTAAATAATAAAACAACGGTTGATTAAAAAGTCATAACCATTAGGGTTGTGACTTTTTCATATGTTATAATGGCTATAATAAGCGAGGTTTTTTATGAAAAAAAGCGATTTAGTTTGGGTATTATTATTGCTCGGTTTCACATCACTTGTTTTAGTTGAGTCCACAAGAACAATTTATGAAAGATTGAATTCAAATACACCTTATCTCATGGGTTTTATTAAAACATCGTTTTTAGCATCAATGGGAGAAAGATTGGTTCATCGAATTAAACATCAAACATATTTTGGTGATCGAGGGATTATCCTAAAAGCAATCGTTTGGGGCTTTTTGGGTATGATATTTGTCCTTATTTTCCAAGTATTCTCACAAGGTGTCATTTATGCGCAAAACCAGCAATTACTCCCAATGATTGAGCAAACTTCTTTTTGGGCAACATTACTGACAGCATTTTTAACTTCTTTTCTTATGAATGTGTTTTTTGCTCCAACATTCATGATGTTACATCGAATGACTGATGGCTATATTGAATTATCATCAGGGAAACTTAAAAACTTAAAAATTATCAGATTAAATGACGTAATTTCAACAATAGATTTCAAGATGTTCATTTCATTTGTAGTGATTAAAACCATACCACTATTTTGGATACCTGCACATACTATCACATTCTTATTACCGACACAGTATAGAGTTTTATTTGCAAGTTATTTATCGATAGCATTAGGTATTATATTAACACTTGCTAAATCCAAAAATGAAAAAGGAGAAACATTATGATTTTATCTAAAAACATTGCAGATAAAATAGTTTCAGAACTTTCTAAAATTGTTGAACAACATATAAATATCATGGACATCGAAGGCATTATTATTTCAAGTACCGATCCTAATCGTATAGGAAGTGTTCACGGTGGAGCAGTAAAAATACTTAGTGAGAAACTTTTTGAACTTATGATTCAAAGTGATGATGAATATGAAGGGTCTAAAAATGGAATTAATTTACCCATAGAATTTAACGAAGAAATTATTGGCGTTATTGGAATTACTGGAAACTATAATCAAGTCTATAAATATGGTCAAATCATTAAAAAGATGACAGAAATACTTTTATTAGATTCATATATGCGCGAGCAACATATGATTGAGCAAAAAGCTAGGGATCGCTTTTTAGAAGAATGGATATTTGGGAGATATGAGTCAAACTATCCTAATGAGTTCCAACAGCGTGCTCAACGATTAGGTGTCGATGTTAAAACAGCTAAGCGGATACTTGTTTTTTCAGTAAGGACTTTAAACGATGAGCAAATTGATGATCAAACTCAAACCACGATAAGTCATAAAATTAGACTCTACTTAATGGGTTTAAAACAAGCATTCCTATTTAGAACAGCGACATTATTTATTGCAGTACTAAATCATCGAGATAATGAAGACATTTTGTCTATTGCTGAAGAAATCGACCATGTAATCACCAAGTACTGTGATTGCAAAGTCTTTATCGGCATTGATTCTCTTGAGACTAAAGATGTAGCTCAATCATTTAAGAACGCAAATGCAGCTTTGCAGCTTTCATTTAAAACTACGAAAAACATCAACATTTATGATGCACTAAATTTGGATTTATTTATTACGAGAATGCCTTTAAAAGATCGAAAGGATTATTTATCTCATCTTTTCATTGATTTAACGATTGAAGGGATAGAACCTTACATTGAATTACTAAAAATATTCTATAAAGAAAATGGTTCGATTGAAAAAACAAGTGAAAGATTATTTATACACAAAAATACGTTGCAATATCGTTTAAATAAATTATCGCAGATTACAACTTATGACCCTAGAAAATTAGGTTCAGCGCATTTATTTATAGCTGCAATCATGGTTTATGATTCGATAAAAAGCGAGATAATTTAGTTACAGAATACATAATTCGTAGATAAAAATTGGTTTATGTAATATATGAAAACGCACACATCCTTCTATATAATAAGATTAGAATTTAAAATCGATTATAGGAGGAATTTTTTATGTTGACTGGTATTTGGCTATTTGTTGCATTGATTGTAGCCATTGTAGTGATGATTGTTTTGATTTCTAAGTTTAAAGTCCATCCATTCATCTCTATGTTCTTTGTCTCGGTTGTATTAGCTCTATTTGTATTACCAATTGGATCAGTTGTCGATACAATTAATGCAGGATTCGGTGGAACTATGCAATACATTGGTATTGTCATCATTCTTGGTTCACTCATTGGTTATATTGTTGAAAAAACCGGTGCAGCTTTAACAATTGCTGATGTTATTGTTAAGTTAGTTGGTAAAAAGCGTCCTGAACTAGCCCTTATGATTATGGGATGGATTGTTTCAATTCCTGTATTCTGCGATAGTGGATTCATTATTCTAGATCCAATCCGTAAATCAATGGCTAAAATGACAAGACGTTCTTCAATTGCCATGGGTGTTGCATTATCATTAGGGTTATATGCATCACACGTGTTTATTCCACCAACTCCAGGTCCAATTGCAGCAGCAGCTTCTGTTGGATTAGGTGATAATTTATTACTAGTTATGGGCGTGGGTGCTTTAGTTTCAATTTTCGCATTAGTACCTTCGTATTTCTTTGCAATCTATATTGGTAAGAAAGTTAAAGTCGAATTCGATGATGAGAACACTGAATCTGATGAAAATGCTGTAGAAGAAGCTTTCCAAACATTAAAGAACAGTTATGGAAAACTTCCAAATGCATGGTTATCATTTGCACCAATTGTTGTTCCAATTATTGCGTTATCACTTGGTACAATTGCTAAAGTATTAGCTTGGGGTTCACTACCATTCTTCGCATTCATTGGTGCACCAATTATCGCATTAGCACTTGGGGTTCTTATCGGAGTCGTTTTACTACATACTACAGGTAAACTTGACAAGTTTTATGATATATCAGTAGAAAACTTAAAAGTTGTTGGACCTATTCTTTTTATTACGGCTGCTGGTGGTATTCTTGGTAGAGTAATTAGTACTGCAGGTATTGTTGATTATGTTAAGGGAAATGCAGATGTCCTTAAGTTTTTAGGAATCTTATTCCCATTCATGATTGCCGCAATTCTAAAAGTCGCTCAAGGCTCTTCAACAGTGGCAATTGTTACAACTGCAGCAATGATGGGCATTTACACAGACACTGCGTCTATGATGACTGCATTAGGATTTACAACACCGATTGCTGCTGCATTAGTCGTTATGGCGATTGGGGCTGGAGCAATGACAGTATCTCATGCAAACGATTCGTACTTCTGGGTTGTTACTAACATGTGTGGCATGACACCAGAACAAGGTTATAAAACACAAACTCTTGGAACTTTAGTTTCAGGACTAAGCTCAATCATTGGTATCCTAATTCTCAGCATATTTTTGATTTAATAAAAATGATGAAGAGGTTGCCAAATGGCAATCTCTTTTTATAAAAAAATCAGGAAGGAGAGACATGAAGATATGTCAATGAAGATATGGCTAAAAAGTTTGTAATTATTCCAGATTCATTTAAAGGTACACTTTCTTCAATCGAAGTTTGCGATATTATTGAATCGGAAATATTAAAGATTTTTAATGATGCAATCATAAAAAAAATTCCAGTTGCTGACGGTGGAGAAGGTTCAGTTGATGCATTTTTGGAAGGCTTGAAAGGTAACAAAGTATTTGTTGAAGTAAACAATCCGTTTTTTCAGAAAATGACATCTTTTTATGGACTCATCGACAATGGAGAAACAGCTGTTATTGAAATGGCAGCGTGTGCTGGATTACCGCTTGTAGGAAATCAAAAAGACCCAAGGATAACCACGACTTATGGTGTTGGAGAACTTATACTACACGCCATTGATCAAGGAGTTAAAAAAGTTATATTAGGCATCGGAGGTAGTTCAACGAATGACGGAGGCTGTGGTTTTGCCGCAGCATTAGGCGTCAAATTTTATGATGAAAAAGGTGAAATTTTTATTCCTACAGGGGGTACACTTCACAATGTTCATAGAATTGATAAGTCAAATCTTAATCCAAGTTTAAAAAAGATTGAACTCATTACGATGTGTGATATTGATAATCCTCTTTTTGGTAAAGAGGGTGCAGCTTATGTCTTTGGTCCCCAAAAAGGTGCTGATCCCAACATGGTTGAATTTTTAGATCAAGGATTAAAACATTTAGCTTTGATTGTTCATCAATCTCTTGGTATCGATGATCCTGATTTTAAAGGTGCTGGAGCAGCTGGAGGACTCGGCTATGGTGCTAAAATCTTTGCAAATTCAAAAATTCAAATGGGAATTGAAACAGTATTAGACGCTATGCAATTTGACGAACTTGCTAAAGATGCTGATTATATAATTACAGGTGAAGGTCAAATGGATTTTCAATCACTGAGAGGTAAAGTTGCGATTGGTGTCTCAAGACGAGCTAAAAATACAAAAGCAAAAGTGATTGCTGTTGTGGGATCATTAAAAGGCAATAAAGAAGATTATTTAAAAGAAGGAATTAGTGATATTGTTGTGACAAATTACTTAAATTTAACATTTGATGAGTTGAAACCAAGAGCGAAAGAAGATATGGAATACACCGTTAGACTTTTCTTACAATCACTCTAATCATTTATTTGATTGGTTACATCTTTCATTTCCTACCAAAACCCAGTTCTGTCTGAATTGGGTTTTGGTTATTTTTAGTTTTTGTATTATGGTTTATAATAGAGCTAATCACTAAAAGGAGATTTAATATCATGAATGATCAGAAACAATTACTTTCGATTAGTAAAAAAGCATTTCTTAATGTCATCTATATTTTACTTATTTTAATATTATCTGCAGGTATTTTGACGTTATTCATTCAACCTGGTTCATTTTTAAGAGATAGCGATGGTATGGTTATCAGTGGGAGTTTCTCATTTATTGAAAGTGTTAATTACCCTATATGGCGTTGGTTAACCGCACCATTTGAAGTGCTAGCAGGTCCAGATGCATTGAGTGTTATCATGATTGGTCTATTTTTAATCATTCTTGGTGGGACATTTGGTTTGATGCACCAAACTGGCGGTATAAAAGTTATTATTAAACGATTAATCGATCGTTTCAAAAACAATAAATATATGTTACTTAGAATGATTATCTTAATTTTCATGGTTTTTGGAGCTTTTTTTGGAATTTTTGAAGAATCGATTGCACTTCTTCCTATCCTCATTATTTTATCATTATCGATGGGATGGGACACGATGACCGGAATGGGCATGTGTTTACTTGCGGCTGGTTTTGGATTTGCGACTGCAATAACGAATCCATTTTCGATTGGTATCGCTTCAGATTTAGCAAACACGAATATTTTAAGTGGTGTTTTATATCGATTATTAATTTTTGGTGTGATGTATGGAGTCCTACAATTTTTCTTGGTAGCTTATGCAAAGAAAATTGAAAAAGATCCGACGAAATCACTAACTTATGAAGAAGACATAAAGAAAAAAGAAGATTTGAAAGAAGAAGTAGATTTTGAAATTAAAGATGAACCTAAAATATTTAAAATTTACGTCATTTTATTTATCATATTACTTTTTGGCATTATAACAACTGGACTTTTAGAACTTGTTTTCAGTTTATCAATTCCAGCAATCCCAGTGATGGCAGTCATCTTTTTAGTTGGTGGGCTTATTTCTGGTTATCTTGTCACACATGACTTTAAATATACCCTAAAAACTTACTTCAATGGGATGTTAGGTGTAGCACCAGCATTCTTGTTAATAGTGCTTGCTGTGAGTGTAAAACATATTATATCGAATGCACAAATCATGGATACTATTTTATATCACCTATCCAATATGCTAGAAGGTAGTTCTCCAGTCATAGCAATATTATTTATCTATTTATTTGTGATTATCATTCAGTTTTTTATTGGATCTGCCTCAGCCAAAGCGTTTTTGATTATGCCTATCATTTTACCTTTAGTTTCACTCATTGGTATTTCCTCTGAATTAGCCATCTTAGCATTTATATTCGGTGATGGGTACACCAATGTTATATTCCCAACGAATGGTGTCTTACTCATAGGGTTAGCGATAGCTTCCGTGAGTTATTCTAAATGGTTTAAGTTCACATACAAGTTACAGCTAGTGACACTTTTACTAACTGTCTTGTTTTTAGTGATTGGTGTCCTTATAGGTTATTAAAAAAAAGCCCGAAGGCTTTATAATTGATCGATGATATTTAAATAAAATTTAACACCGTTAATGACATTTTCCGTTGAAATATCCTCATCAACTCCATGAATTTTAGCTAAATCAGCTTTTGAAACATCCATGGGTGAAAACTTATAGACGTGTTCACATATGGCATGATAATGTCTAGAATCAGAAGTAGCAATCATTAAATAAGGTGTTGGTACAACCTCAGGCCATGTCTCTGATATGGCTTTTTCTATGATTTGATAAGCTTCGTCAATTTTTGAAATGGTGGTTGCTTCTGAGACATCATCAGCTTCAACTACGATTTGATCATTATGAATGATTTTTTTGATACGTTCAATGACTTCGGATGAACTCTCTTGAGGTCTCAGTCGGTAATTGATACCGATACTTGCTTCTGCGGGTAATACATTGATGGCTTCGCTACCTGAAGCCATAGTGAATGCTTGAGTCGTTTTAAATAATGACAAGAACTCACCACCTGATGATTTCGCGATAAGCTTCACAACGGGCAAGAATAACCACAGATTTGCAAAAATCATTCGAATCATAAACGAATTTGAATGAGGTGCAATATGTTCAAAGAGTGCCTTAACGGGTGGTGTTAATTTGAGTTTAAATGATTTATGATTATTGAGTTTTGTGATTGCATTTGATAGCATCGTCAAAGTGGTATCTTTTGGAGGTGTTGAGGCATGACCACCGCTACTTTTTGCTGTAAGTTTTAAATTCATGAACCCTTTTTCAGCGATTCCAACAACTGCAGCTTTTTTTGAAACACCTGGAAAAATCTTTGAAACAATAGCTCCACCTTCATCTAAGACAAGATAAGGTTTAATACCCTTTTCTTGGAAATATTTCACCATTTTTTGTTGTGAGGTTCCATAAGTTTCTTCATCACCGCCAAAGGCTAAATAAAGATCTTGTTTGAATATTTTCCCTTGACTTAGAGAAAACTCTACAGCTTCCATAATGGCGTTTAAACTTGATTTAGTATCAAGCGCACCTCGTCCGTAAACATAGTCATTTTCAATCTTTCCACTAAAAGGATTACCCTTCCAAGTCCCATTAATTGGAACAACATCATAGTGGCTCATAAAGACAATAGGTTTATCATGTGATTCGCCTTTTATATGAAATAACATCCCACGATCAAATAAAGTGAAGGTAGATGCATCATGAGTTTTTGGATATCGTGATTTTAGATATTCACGAAATTTAACAAACTCCTCATTGTCTACCTTATGTGGATCTGGATTTGATATGGTCTTAAATTGCAGCATTGAGCTTAGTGACTCGATGGCATGTTTTTCATCAATCTCATGTTTCTTTTTCATTGTGGGTATCAAAGAAGGTTTAAATTTCACTGTTCTAATAACAATGATAAAGATAAAAATTACAGGAATAATAAGTAAAAGGTATTCCATAAAAATCAACTCCTTCGTATGTTAATTCTATTATAACTTATTAATCATTATATCGATTAAAGTACTAAATATATCCAGGTTCTAACCTTAATTACTTCATTTTCTCTTCTTAATACCCAATAAATCAAATAAATCAAATGTGAGTTGTGTTATTATAGCACTATAAATGTTTGAGATTTAATACCATCAGATCTTTAAAAGTACTAAAAACTTATGATAATATGACCTATGAAACATTAATCAAACTATGAAATTTAATTACTTAAAAATAGAAAATAAAAGTCACTATGATATAATGATTTCGATACTAAATAAAGGAAGTATTTATGAAACATTTAATCGGACATAAACAACAGTATATTATAGCCTTGCTATTCATCATGTATTTGATTTTAATCATGTTTATTGAACCCATAAATTTACTCTTAAGTAATTATTGGAAGATATTAATTAGTCCATCCATTTTATTAACTGATTATTTAGCTGTCGGAGGACTAGCTGCGACACTATTTAATGTCCTTACAACCTTATTGTTTAATCTCTTACTTATCAGATCTTTAAAACTTAATTTTACAGGACCTATACTTGCAGTCTTAATGACCATCATTGGATTTTCATTTTTTGGCAAAAATGTGTTAAATGCATTACCGATGTATTTAGGAGTTTATCTCTATGCGAAGGCAACGAAGACCGAGTATAAAAATCATATCATCGTATTGCTATTATCTACTGGTATTTCACCTATCGTTAGTTATATTATCTTTGGTATTGGTTTAGAATTATATTTAGGGATTCCGCTCGCAATTATTTTTGGGGCACTTATTGGATTTATATTGCCTGCATTTAATACCCACGCTTTAAGATTCCACCAAGGGTATAATCTATATAGCACAGGATTTTCTATGGGTGTCATTGCGATGATAGGAACTGCTATCATGCACGGATTTGGACATGAAGTTAAGACAAATTTTATCGTGACTTATGATTTTCATTGGATATTATTCTTTGGGCTACTTATTCTAAGTGTTTTATTTATATTCGTAAGTTTTATTTATGATAAAAAACCTTGGAGAAATTATCCTAATCTGCTAAAATCTCATGGACGTCTTGTTACAGATTTTTATAGAGATTATGGGATAGGAACGACACTACTTAATATAGGTATTATGGGATTATTATCTTTAATATTAATACTTGTCATGAATATCCAGATTAGTGGACCTATGACAGGAGCTATTTTTACCGTCATGGGATTTGCAGCCTTTGGTAAACACCCATTTAACAGTATCCCAGTTGTCATTGGAGGAATCATTGCATACTGGTTATTCATGTTTGTGGATCCTTCATTAGTGGGAGAAGGCACAAAACTTGCTTTATTCTTTGTGACAGGGCTAGCACCAATTGCTGGACAATATGGTTTATTTCCTGGTATTATTGCAGGGTTCTTACATCTTCTCATTGTACCATTTGCATTATCATTTCAAGGTGGATTTGATCTCTATAACAATGGGTTTGCAGCTGGCTTTATTGCAGCAATTACAGTGCCTGTATTTGATTTAATCATACATACAAAGGAGGTTCATCGTGGACAGAAATGAAGAAGAAAAAATCGCAAAGATTCTAGGTGAAATGACGCATTATTTATTGAAGCATCATGTAAAAAAATTTGATATTCATATTCACCATCACGATCAATCGACAGATTTAGTTTTTAAAATTGAAAAGATATTTCCTGATATCTTATCAGATCTTAAGAATAAACTTAAGTATGGACGAGATGAGGAAATCGAAGCTTATGGATGGACATTAATGGGAAATACAGATTTAGAAATCGCACCACGGTTATTAGATAATGTCATCTTTGAAGAAAAAGATAGTATTACAATTATCAAATTAATAAGACACAAAATCGAAGGATGAATGCGTAATTCATCTTTCTCTTTATTTATGTCAGAATTGAAAGGACGAAAAAGTTTTTATCGTGTAAAATAGTAGTTATAGAACCGATGAAATGAGGAGTAATAATGATCTACGAAAAAAAATATTTAGAATTACTTAGTCGCGAGTTTCCAACTGTTCAACATGCGAGTAGTGAAATTATTAATTTAAGTGCAATTCTTAATCTTCCGAAAGGCACTGAGATTTTTATTACAGATATTCATGGAGAATTTGATGCATTCAATCATTACTTAAAAAATGCCTCCGGGATTATTAAAGAAAAAATCGATATTATTTTTACGGATGAATCTGAAGAAAATCGCAGTAGATTGGCTTTTTTCATTTATTATCCTACCGATATGCTAAGTAAATATCAATCCAAAATTGATCCAAATGATTTTCACAAATTAGTGAGAAAAACACTTTACCAAATGGTACAATTTTCGAAATATATCATCACAAAATATACCAAGAGTAAAGTGCAAAAGGCACTTCCAAAAGAGTTTGGGTATATTATTACAGAATTACTTTTTGAAACATCAGATCATGAAGACAAAGAACGTTACTATCAAGCCATTATTGATTCTATTTTCGCAACCAAAAGAGAAAAGAAGTTCATCGTAGAAATTAGTCGATTTATTCGCAATATGGCAATTGATCGATTACATATCGTGGGAGATATTTTTGATCGTGGACCCAAACCGCATTTAATTATGGAAAAACTTATTCAGAAGCAAAATGTGGATATCCAATGGGGAAATCACGATATCATCTTCCTAGGTGCTGCATGCGGTTCTGAAGTTATGGTGGCTAATGTCATAAGAATCGCTGCTAGATATAGTAATCTTGACTATTTAGAAGATGGATATGGTATTAGTATGTTACCTCTTGCAAGACTCGCACATAAATATTATGGTGATGACCTTTGCACAGAATTTATTCCTAAAAATAGTGAAGAAATCACAGAAGAAAATTTAAATTTTATGGCAAAAATTCATAAAGCTATATCTGTGATTCAATTTAAATTGGAAAACGATGTCGTAACGCGTAATCCTAATTTTAAACTTGAAGATCGATTACTTCTTGAAAAATTAGATTTAAGAAGCAAGACTATCAATATTGAAGGTACAACGTACCCTTTACTAGATTCAAACTTTCCAACAATTGATATAAATAATCCGTATAAACTTATTGAAGATGAATGTGAGGTTATTAATCACTTAACTCAATTATTTTTACACAATGAAATGCTCCAAAAACACGCTAAATATTTAATTCAAAAAGGATCAATGTATTTGAAATATAATGGGAATTTATTATTTCACGCTGTGATACCAATGAATACAGATGGTTCTTTTATGACCCAAGAATTTGATGGTTTATTTTATAAAGGGAAAGCATTATTTGATGTTTGCGAGCGAAAAATAAGACAAGCGTATTTAAATCGTTACACACCAAACCATGACAAAGATATTTTTATGTATTTATGGCAAGGCTCTACTAGTCCATTATTCGGAAAACATACCATGAAAACTTTTGAGCGCTATTTTATCGCTGATAAAGCAATTAGAAAAGAAAATAATAACGCTTATTATAAAAACAGAGTGGAAGAAGCTTCTTTAAAAAAAATATATAAAGAGTTTAATCTTGATTTTCAAAGATCTAAGATTGTGAATGGACACGTTCCTATGGATATTACAAAAGGAGACCAAGTGATACTTGGCAATCATCGCATTTACTCAATCGATGGTGGTATGAGCAAACAATATGCTGATACAACATCGATGGGTGGATATAGCATGATTAGCGACTCTCACGCTTATTTTTTAGTATCTCATGAACGATTTGATACATATCATGCTCTCATTCAGAAAGAAAAAGATATTGTATCAGTGACAAGAAGTGAAGAATTAAATACAAGAAGAACTTATATCTATGATACGGATCAAGGCGCAGAAATTGGTGAAAGAATTCAAGATTTATATAAACTTCTTGAAGCTTATCGGAATGGAACAATCAAAGAGATTGGATAATAATCATGAAAAAACATTTAAATTGGACATTATGAATCTTCTGTGATATAGTGAAAGTGTATTCCCCATATATAGATTTAAGTTTAAACGATTTAAGAGTTTCAAATAGATTTGTGTGTTGGGATTTACGCTTTTCTGTTAAGCTCAATATGAGCATGAAGTAGTTTATAATCTTTAAGTTTATTAGTTATTATATATTTACGGATTTCTTGTGTATGTATATATGGGGAATACCAATTTGAGAACTATACCAGTCTATGACTGGTACTTTTTTTATAATTATATCAAATTACTTTGATTAACAACTTGTTTAATCAAAACCAGCGATTGCTTTTTTTTTCTTTTTTGATGTATACTTATAAGTAATCTTAGAAAAGAAAAGGAGAATATAATGTTACTAATTACTGGGGGTTTGACGTTTTTATTTGCTATTCTAGCAGCCATGAATATGGCGACACGGTACACAAATTTATCGTTTGTTAAGTTTATAGCGTCAAAACATAAGATATTTGGTATGCTTACCACTTTGTCTGCATTCGTTCACATGGTTGTAGCAATTTCACAATCAAACTTGAGAATTACAGGATTACTTGCTTTAGTTGCAATTATCCTCACAGGAATGTTTGGGATGTTATTTTCGGTTAAAAAGGGAAAATGGATGTATCAAGCGCATCGAATCATGGG
>DITP01000078.1 GCA_002422135.1 Acholeplasmataceae bacterium UBA6181 | reverse complement strand
CCACCTAAACTGCAAAAGTCAGGTCTTGTTGAAAATAGATAAAAGAGTAGGATTCCTATAAAGAATAGCATGCCAACCATGAATTCTGTATTTGGGAAAAATGAAAGAATCGCGATTAAAAATAAAGATGAAATGAAATAGACCAGTTGATTGCGGTGCATTTGAAGTTGATATAATTGCTTTGTACCTTTATACAGAAAATAAGAAGAAATGATGGTTAGATATAAACTGAGTGACAAAAAGATATTGATATTAGAGTTGAGATATAAGAGTTGTGATATATTTGCAATAAAAACAAAAAAATAAATTAACATAAAGCTCTTCAAATAATTTTGCTTAAAGATGAAGTTCATTAAAAATAGTAATAAAAATAAAAGTGCGCTTCCAATGGAAAAAGAGATGAGTGTAATATTATTACCAAACATGAATACACCCCTTTCGTTATCAATCGTATTTATTATACTCGAAAATGACTCATTTAAAGCCTAAATCAAACTTTTTTGCTTTAATTAATAGTTTGGACGTAAATTTCGACAGCAAAGATCTTCCACAAAATTAACTAGACATTAATTAAATCATTTCATAGCTTAGCATAGAATTATCAAAAGGTTGGTGTCACACCTTTCTATCGACTTAGGGTTAAGTTTACTTAATTAAAAGACCTGTATCTATTCTTTATCAAAAATGCATAAAAAGAAGCACTTCGTGATTTTAATTGAATCGACAAACCTTAAAAGATGGAATATTAAGCGCTAAAGCATCAAAAGCTAAAACAGATCGAATCTACGAAACGGTTCAAAATCAAATAGTGAATTATAAACGTACAAACGTATGTTTTTTTGTTTTAGGTACAGATTCAGAGATTAAATCGTAAAAGGACTTTCTTTATTTTCGTGAGTGAAGTATGATAAAGGTAAAGAAATTCATTTTTTATCAATGATTCAAGGGTTAATTAGCCCCCTTATACTTTTATAGTAATTTTATGGAGGAGATTATATGCGATGCAAAACATGTCAGCATGTCGTAGAAAAAGAAGATCTTATATGTCCTAATTGTGGTAACCCACTAGAAAAAGATTCACCCCAATTAATGAACGAAGTGACTAAAATTCAATCATTTGCTTCCAATTCAAAGGGTGAGATATCTTTTTCCAATCAAACACTTATGCAGACAATGAATCCCATGCTTGTTCTTGAAAGAAAAGCGATGGGGATGATGAGTGGGCTTAAGAATATTTTTAAAGATAGAAGAAAACTTTTTCTTGTTTTGATACTTGCGTTCCTATGGATTTTACTCATTTTATTACCCTATTTAGGATTTAACCCTTTACCGATTAAAATATTATCTTTTCTTACATTTGCACAAGGTGGTGCTAGTCTTAATAGTTTTAGGGTTATAGGAGGACTTGTAGGAAAAGGTGTATATGCTATCTTTTTTGTTTCACTTTTTGATGGAGAATTTAAAAACATGATGGGTGGCATGAAGCCATTATTAAAAAACATTAAACAGACTAAAAAAGACTATTTGCCCTTTTTACTGATAGGTATTGGTACTGCCTGTGTTTTATATAATTTTTTTGCAGGATATGCAGCACTTATGAAAGGCATGATTGGAATTGCGTCATTATCGTTAATTTTACAAGTATTACATGACAAAAAAGGTTTTATTTATGCCTTTGTATTGGCATCAACAGCGCAAAGAAAAAATAAGCAAATCAGAGCAAACCAAAAAAGAACTGAAATTCTTTTATCAGGACTTGCTGTTGGTTTCGTCCTAAGCATATTATTGTCTATCATTCCAATTGGATATGCACCTTATCTATTTGGAGCGTTAACCATGGTGATTGGAATCGTTTTTTTCATGATGAATAAAAATCAGGAGGTATTATCATGAGAATGATTAAAAAATACCAATGGATAACATTTAGCATGATGTTTTTGCTGCTAAGCATGCTTTTTTCTACGAAACTTTACGCAACCTCTTCAGATGATTGGGCTGGTTATTGGACTTATGATAAAACGATTATTGTGCAATATGCCGACGAGTTATCAAACCTTTATGGATCAACTTCTGATAATACACAAATTAGTTATTCCACCTCAGCAACTAAAATTGATTACAAATTTAATTACACAGGAGCGGGTTATCAAGAAGATTTGTATGATGAAGCATTAAATGATCCTGAAGGTTATCAATATGAGACCATAATTTTAGCAGGTGAATATGCATATGCAGAGTTTAACTTTGCCCAACCTGAAAGACAATATCGAGAAAACGCAGCCATTAAAATTGATACATCTATTGATATTTATAACTATAAAATCTTTCATTTTGATGCTATTGGGTTTTACTCGCTTGCTTGGACAAATGTATATAATCCTGGTGAAATAACTTACAGTTCTAACAAAGACATCGCGAACCCAAGTAGACTATCAGATAGATTAGATCCAATGTTGTTTCAAGTTTCACCAGAAGAAGGTGAATTAGCACAATCCGGATCATTTGTTGGTTTTACGCCTTATGGGATCAATGATGGGGATATTTTATCCATTGAAATTCAAATTGGGTTTGATCCTCCACTTGCACTCAATTTTTATGATGAACATGGATTAAGTGAAATGGATTATGATACGATTAAAATCTATCATCTTTACACTTGGAAGTATGGTACTAAAGGGATTATTATTGGAAGTGATGCTCTTGATTTTCCAGGAGAAAATAATGGAATCAACGTTCCAGCTATTATAATAACAGGAATTTTCGGAGCTGGTGTAGCATTAAGTACATTAGCAAATAACAAATATAAAGAAGATCCAAAATCTAAATTCAAAATGTATGTAAATAAGGATTTTGGTAGTGCGATAAGATATGATAAACAACCGGTGACTTTATATGCGAGAATGGCTGAAATCAAAGATGATGGATCTGAAATAGATCGACCGGATTTAAGTGAAAAGATAAAAATCGCATCAGGTGGATCTCCGATAGAAGTGTCAGATAGTGTAATGACAGGAAACTACATGGCTGCAAATATTTCTGCGACAAGCATAACGAATGGAGAAAATCCAACCGAAGGAATCGTAAGCATTCGTTATATTGGTGAAGGTGGATCATTCCAAAATGATGTGACATTTAGATTGGTTGGGAAACCTTATATTAAGCATGAAAATGTGAGCAACTATTCTGGAACTGCATATCTTGAAATGATCTTAGGAGATCATCTCACCTATGAAATGTTTTTTAAACCAATGGATTTTATTGATATTCCTGAAGTAACAATTCAAGGAACTGATGACATTATAGCATCCTTAGAAAAGTTAGATGATGAATCTTTTAAAGCTATTTTAGAGAATCATTCAATGAATTCTGATGATAAAAAGGTTGTCACTGTTTCCATTAAAGCAGAAACGCAAAATGAACTAGCTGAAAGTGATATTACTATCATGTTATATCCTGAAGGTATTTCAGTAGAAGCAACATTTGATCAGGAAAAACACCTTATTGTTCGAACCGAAGAGACTGAAAATGAAGACTCAATGGATCCATTGATTAAACCAACTCGAATGAAAATTGCTCTAGCAATTCTTGATCAAAGTGGAGAGAAACCCAAAGCAATTATTTGTGATATGAAAGATGTATTGACATCATTTAGTCCGTTGAGTGGTCAAAGTGAAATTGCTAGCCAACTATCACATACATTCAAGTACGAATTAAATACGGATCAAAAAGATCAAGGAATTTACTTTATCGAACCCAAAGTGACATTAGCTGAATTAGAAGATGGTCATCCATATATTTTAGAACAAACGATTCAGTGTCAGTATGAAAATCAAACATTTGAGAAAATAATCTCAATTCATTTAATTGGTGAAAAACCAGATCCTAGAGCAGATTGGAATAAAGAGCATCAACTGTTAATACGAACTATTAATCGATATGGGCTATCGAGTAATGGCGATGCAAGAGAGATGCTAAAATCAGCGAAACATCGAAGTGCGACCGAATTGTGTATGATTAGGCGAGCAATTATCATTGAGTCTGCATATTATTTTACAAAAGAAAGTCAAGAGTTCAGTGATTTAGAAACCAAACTTGCTCGACTAGAGTTTGTTTTCTCAATTGTCAAATGGTTCGGAGATCAAGCATTTTCTTACTTAATTACTGCCTATGGTGGAGGACCTATGGTGGATGCCTTTATGAGTCCGCTAAAAGACTATTTTACAGAATTTATTGGTCAAGTTGGTGCCCAACTCTATTGGGGAGAAGAAATCAATTATAGTTCTGTCGATTTGCTGGTGACGTTAGAATCTGGCATTGAAAATACGATTGTAAATTTGATTACCGGTCAAACACCACCTACACCGAAAAAAATTGGTGCATTAGTTGCCTCGTTTGTAATGCTCAATTTTACAAAACATTATTGTTATACTGAAGACAGCAAGGGCGATATTTATAAGACTTTAGTCAATATGGGTGGCGATTTGACGGTTAACAGTGTTAAAGCACTCGCATCAAAATATATGGGGAATTATTTTGAGAAGAACCCACAATTTAAAGATAAAATTCAAAAATGGCTGGGTGATCATATCACCAACAATTTACCTGAGATTGATCAATTTGATTTTGTTTTAAAATATGTCGAAGAAACCATGGGTTTGATGATTACAAACACATATCAAAATACGATTTCAAGTATTGAAGATCCATCAGGGTTCGATATTACGATAACGATAGGAAGTTCATCAATCAAACTTAATGTATTAAAAAATGTTCAAAGAATTGCTGATTTTTTCTTCAATCAGTATATTTCAATCTTAAACCTCCCTCAAAACAAGCCGTCATCTCCAAGTACACCACCTTATATAAAGAGTTGAATGATAAAAACAAGCCGATAAATTTTGGCTTGTTTTTTATCTAAAGTATTAAATAGTAAAGTAAAAAATCCGAAACTCTATGTATATTATAATGGTGAAGATAAGACTGAACTGGTACGATAAAAGTAGACATGTTAAAAAGATTAACACAGTTTACTTTTTTTGTTATATTGATTTAAAAAAGGATTTTTTATGACAAACAAAAAACCATTTCTAGGGAACTTTAAAATCAAATAACCTCCTAAAAAACCATTTTTATAATAATGCTTGAGGATGTTTTAATTCGTTTTGATGTAAATTGTTTATGAGTCTTATCACGCGGGGTCTATTATACCGTTGGGCGATAATACAGGGTAAATTAACGATTAAACTATAGGCAAACATGATCCAAGTTATGAGGGGTGTGGTAATTAAAAAGAACACCCAAAATAAGGCGATTGGGACAATATGAGTCATTTCTGCTCGACAAGATTCAATCAAAAACGTATTTAAATTCCGGACTTCAAAAGAAGTAATATGTTTCTTTTGGTATCCTTTTTTCTTCCATACGCTGGCTCCATCTGGTAATAGATGTTTCCACTTTTTAATCCTAAATAACGTTTGATAAATTTGACCGTTTCTTTCAAAATTGTAAGACTTAAATGGAAATCTCTTAGCTGAATAAAAACGGTTAGGAAGATTTAAGGCTAGCCATGCGCCACCTAATTGAATGGAAGGCCATATAATAAAAAATAACAACAACGTGATTTCATCTGGTAAATAAAGTATTCTCATCGATTAACCCCTTGTATAATAATTGTTAGAGATTTTATGTCTTGATTGAACGGTCTTTCCATCGAACTTTTAAGCGAAACAAGCGTTTAATTAATGATACAAAAAAGATCACTAAAAAATGAATAGAGATAATCGGTAAAAATAATAACGGCCATACTTTAAACTTACCCAATTTTATAGAAAGTCCATAAAGTCGAATCGCCCATAAAACGTAAAAACTAGCATAGATAATGACATTTAGCTTATTAAAAGGATATAAGTTAAGTGCTAACTCTAACATAGTGGCAAGAATTGATGTGACAAATAAAAACACGAGCATCCCTAACCAAAATGGAATACTAAATGCCCCAAAGGCAATATTTTTTGTCCACCCATAATATAACCCTTTATAACCATCTGGATACATTCGATAGCTAATGATTTTATTACCGCTATAACCGGTAAAAGCATACCCTTCTTTATGAAGAATTAACCCTAAGGCAACGTCTTCAATAATACTATCCTTAACTTGAGCGTGGCGACCAATGGAGATATAGACTTCTTTTTCAATCAAGATACAAGGTCCAAAACAACCAATCGATTTCGGCTTAATGCTCGAAGAATTGTTAGCGGCAATAGAAATTAAATTAAAGGGAATGGAAAATTGTTCATAATGTTTCTTGGTTTCGTGATAAGGAAGAACGGTAATCGTATGCTTTTTTTCTTCATAAAGCCCCACTAAACACTCGAGTGCATCATGCTTTAATCTAACATCGGCATCTAAAAATAACAATAAATCGCCTGTTGCTGCTAAGGAACCTGTTTCAACCGCCCATGATTTACCAATATAGGTGGGATTTTTTTCTTCAATGGTTATTTTCTTTACAGGAAATGAGTCAATGATTTGACTGGTTTCGTCAGTAGAGCCATCGTCAACGACAATAATTTCATGAATCATTACCGATTGATCCATTAAATCAGAAAGAAGTAGACCAATACTAGAGGCTTCATTCCGACAAGGAATGACTACACTAATTTTAGGTATTTTTCGAGTAGGTTTCTTTTTGGGTAATAAAGGAATTTTATAGAATAAATAAAATGAAGTCAGGAACCCTAGGACAACTAAAGTGATGGCATACCAGTTCATCGTTTTTTCCCCTTTTTCTTTAAAGTTTTGTCTGCCGCAAGTTTACCAATTAAGATAGTGGTTGGTACACCCGCTGGGGCGAATGCCCACTGGCCACATTGATAAATATCTTTAACGATGATTTTAGGGATTAAGTCACAACCTAGTTTTTCTTTAAATAGTTTCATCTGAACTGGTACCATTATCCTGTATTTTATATTCTTAGTAGTTATTGTAGCATTTATTGCTTCATGAGTCTATATTGGATAGGTGAATAACCCCCAAATGTTAATTTAATTCTGTCGTGATTGTACCAATAGATATACTCATTGATTGTAAAAATGATGATTTTTTTAGGTAATTCAGATATTTTAGAGATTGATATAGAATCCCCTAATCAGAATTGATGAGTAGTTTTGATCAATCCTCATTAGGATTGATTGCTCTATTGAGTGTTCGAAGAATCAAGTTTTGGTTTTGACTTCTAGAGATTTGATAAACTTTAACTTCGTCCTGACTTAACTCAGATGTAGTGTGAAATCTAAATATCGACCATGAAAAGCAATAGTGAAGACCTAGGATGATTGATTAAGTTATGCTCATCAATCAATGGGCTTTTCGTATACTAAGGCTAAGATATTCTCTTAGTTTTTTTAGCAATGATAATCAAAAAACTTGAAACAATAAAGGAATTAACATTTTAGTGTGAATTCTTTTTGGTGGATTTAATCTTTAATTTATGGATTTTATTGGCTGCAATTTTAGCGGTAACAATCGATGTTGGAAACCCTGAAGGAGAAAAACTCCACTGACTTGATTGATAAATGGATGGGAATGGGGTATTAATCGAGCTTGCAATTTTAAATAGCTTAGATTGTACTGGGATCTCACCAACAAATGACCATCCGGTAATGGCTCCATTCGTATTATTAAGTCTTGACTCAATGGTCAGTGGTGTGGCTTCAATTGATGAAATAATCTTTGATTTCCATCCGATTAGTAGTGTTTGATCGAGGATATCTATAATTGCTTTTGAAAACAATTGTTTAAACATGTCATATAACTCGTTTTGTGATAACCAATGCGTAAGTTCATAATCAAATAAAGTACTAATAATGACCGATGATTGACCCTTAGGCGCAAGTGTATCATCTCTTAAGATAGGCACTGAAATTTCATAAGTGGTTGTTTTTGCAAATTGGTTTAACCAAGATGTTAGAAGCGATATTTGATCCACTTTATTGAGTGAACTAAGTGATGTGATTAAGTCTTTTGTTGATAAATCTAAACGATTTAATCCTTTACTTTGAGGCATATAGAAAACATGACCAGAAAATTTATCTTGATAATAAGATTTATCAAGATCCACAGAGACATACATTTGAAAAATCGAATCATTTCCCTTAGCATTAGCCATTTCTCGTTGTTTCATGCTATACTCAACATCCGTATGTTTAATGCCTTGATAAAGATGATTTAAATCACCACACCATAACAAGACATCATAAGGATAAGCATCATCATGGCTATACGCAATTTTTTCATGAACATCAACGGATGTGATTTCTGTTTTAGTTTTAATGATGCCTTGATGATCTTTGATGTAATCTCGTAAGCGATAAACCAGTGATTTTGTTCCACCGACTGGATAATAATAATCACTATGCATCTTTAAATAGCTCAGGGCAAAAAATGCTGGGGTATTCGTAAAAAAGTGTTGGCTAATCGCATCAATCAAGTCCATGTTTGACGTATATTTTTTTAAATATGGAATAATTGGTTCTTTTAATTTTTCAATTTTTCCAATCGTAAAAGTATATTTAAACATCCATGGAACAATCGTTTTTAATAAGTATTTATAGTCTTTTTTAGGATCTAAGAATAAAGGGTTATCAACATCGTATAAAACTTCCATGTATTTCGATATTTTTTTAATCTCTTTAAAGATGTTTTCGATAGCGATAGCTTCATCTGGATATGTTTTAAGTAATAATGCCTGATAATCTTCATAATTACCTTTCGGATTGATCGAGATCATTTGGTCACCAATCCCCATATCAACAACGTTTGGGACAAAATCAATCGCGATGCCTAATTGTCTGAGCATCGGAAAAAGAGTCCCAGAATCTTCAACACCCCGAATTCCATGATCAAATGTAAATCCATTCACGGTAAAACTACCAACTAATCCGCCGACATCTTCAGATTTCTCTAAGAGTGTGACATTGTGTCCATCTCTAGATAGATAGGCAGCTGCAGTCAGTCCTGAGATACCTGCGCCAACAATGACTATGTTTTTTTTCATGAAACATTCCTCCGCTAAAGTATTATTTCGCCTTGAGCTCTTTTTTGACTCGATCAGCAGCAAGCTTTCCAGTAATGATTGAAATTGGAACACCTGCTGGACTAAATGACCATTGCCCTGCTTGATAGATATCAGGTATTGGGGTATGAATCGATTTGGTAATTTTTGACATTTTATGATGCACGGGTATGGGCTTACTATCATATGCCCAACCAATCATCGCACCATCGGTATTGTTTGTTCTTTGCTTAAATGTCAAAGGGGTTGATGAAAAACAATCGATGATATGATCTTTTAAATTGGGATAAATCGACATTGATAAGACTTCAACAAAATACTTTTCGGTCATCTTTTTAAAGTCATCATAATAGCCTAAATCAGCAATATGCTTGATGAGATCATAAGAAAACAAAATTGAAACGATTAAGCCTGTTTCACCTTTTGGTGATAAAGATGCATCTCTTAAAGCTGGAATTGAGATTTCATAGGTTTCTAAATCATAAAGCGACTTAAGCTGTTGAAATAATTGAGTTTGATTAAGAGTATCGGTAAAAGATTGCGCATGCTTTCCAAGAGTCTTTGGTGTATAGAAGAAGTGAGCTGAAGCAATTTGATCAAAATAACTTGGATCTAAATCAGTTTGCATATAAACAGTTAACACAGATTCTGCGCCACGTGCTTTCTCTATAAGCATCGTTTTATTTTGTATGTTTGATCTTATGTTTGGCTTAAATGAATCGATATGATCAAGTTGTTGATATAAAGATTTCAAATCTGCTGCCCATATTAATTTTTTATAGCGATATTTTTGTTCTTGATGATCGATGATTTCATGGGCAATGGGATCAATTTTTGTAATCGCTTGATTTTTAATGATATGGCCATGGTTGTCATCTATTTTTTGTTCTAAAGCAGAGATCAACTTTCCAGTTCCACCTAAAGGATAGTGATAATCAAAATAAATATTGAAATATCCTAAAGCAAAAAAAGTAGGGGTCGCTTTAAAAAAGTGTTGTGCAATGATGTCAATTAACGCTTGATTATCGGTATATTTTTTTAGATATGTTTCAACAGGTTCACCTAAACGATTGATTTTAAAAATAGTTGGGATAAACTTAAACATCCAAGGGATTAAGCGAAGGGCATAGGTGGGTCTCTTTTTAAAATCAACGATCATTGGATTATCCATACCATATAAAACATCCATATGATTTAATATTTGATTGATTTGTTTCATGATATTTTTGATCGCAGCTTTTTCATTAGGAAAATATTTGATGAGTAATGCTTCATATGAAGGCATATCAGCACGAGTATTTAAAGAAATCACATCATCTTTAATTCCTAAAGTCACAGGGCTTTTAACTAAAGAAACATCTAAGTTGAGATCAGAAATCATCGGTTTTAAAACACCAGATGATTCGATGGACCGTATGCCACTATCAAAAAAATGTTCGTGATATAAAAATGTATGGATATGGCCACCAAGGTGAGCTTCTTTTTCAAATAGGCATACCGATTGATTTGTTTTAGATAAGTAAGCAGCAGCAGTTAATCCCGCGATACCACCACCGACGATGATTACATCATAATCAATCATGACTTAAACCGACCATTTTTTGACTAAGTTCATAGACAACTTCGACTAAATCGGGATTAGTTGCATGTTTTGCAGGTATTTCTTCAATGGTTAAATTAAAAAACTTTCCAGATACATCATTTAAAGAAGGATCAGCTGCTAAATAATGCAATGCTTTTGCAGATATAGACACATCCTTTAATAAAAGCGACGTAAAGTGTTTCGAAAAAAAGCGATAGATAAAACCATTATTATTTCCAATATTTGTTTTTACAGCACCAGGATGACAAGCATTGATGGTGACGCCTGTATGTTTAAGTCTTTCATTTTGTTTTATCATGGTTAATAATTGGGCACTTTTGGATTGTCCATAGCCTTTTAAGCCGGTGTATATTCTTTTTTTAAAGTTAATATCTTTAAGATTAACCCCACTGAATCGATGACCTTCAGAATTTACTTGAATGATTCGTGATGGTGCACTTTCAATCATTTTGTTGAGTAATAATTCAGTGAATAAAAAAACACTTAAATGGTTGACACAAAAACTGGATTCTATCTGGTCTTTGTTATAGCGTTTTCTTGTGGAATGAATACCTACACTATTAATTAACACATCGATTTTATCATAAGTTTGATGAATGGTTTGGGCAGCATGTCTTACCGATTCAAAATCCATAAAATCAGCAATTACGATATCGACGGACACATGATATGTTTCTTCAATTTCTTTTTTTATAGACTCAGCTTTATTTAAGTTTCTTCCAACGATAACGATGTT
Source organism: Acholeplasmataceae bacterium UBA6181 (assembly GCA_002422135.1). Classification (GTDB taxonomy): domain Bacteria; phylum Bacillota_I; class Bacilli_A; order Acholeplasmatales; family Acholeplasmataceae; genus UBA6181. Next base: position 2,509 of record DITP01000078.1, on the reverse strand, counting down.
AGATCCAGCTTTAGCAAGTTCTTTAATCGTTGCTAAGCCAACACCAGATGTTGCACCACTAACAACGCTTAATAAACCAATCATTGATTGACTGGTTTCGTTTTGTTTTGCTCTACCATTTTTTATAAACATCAGTTCATCTGGCCATTTCATATCAACATGACTCCTTTTAATCTATATTATCCAAAAAAGACACGCATAAACCAACGATAAAAGCGTCTATAAATCGGGACTCCATTATAAATATCACCCCAAATGTCATAGTAGTCTCGTTGTTCAATGATTTGTCCGTTATCATGGATGGTTAATCGCGTACTACCATACATGGGTGTACTCGGGAATATTCTAAATTTCATGGTCATAATCCATTCAAACATGATAATGTTTTCATTTTTTGTAACATTAAGTATTTCCATATGTAAGGAACGACAACGTTTTGTCAATCGAGCACACATCGCTTTAAATGCCACAATGCCATTGAATTTTTGAATAGAATCATGAAATCTAATATCATCATGGTAATAAGGGAATATATGAGACCAGTCAGGTTTTCCATCTTTATTATAAGTTTTTGACCAGTCATTATAAATGGTATCAATATCAATCGGTTTCAATGTCGAATTATGTTCATTAAGCATACAAAAAAGCCTCCTTATCGACTTCATTTTATTTATTCATATTATAGCATAGAAAATGTTATAAAGTATCATAAATGGCTTGACTTTTTTTAATGTCAAGATTGCTTGATTTACTGTATAATGAAAATATAAAAATGATATCGGAAGTGTGATGATATGGCGAGTGTCATGAGTAAAGTACTATATGTCATCTTTAAAAAAACAACGTTTAAACAAAAATTAAAAAAAGTTCTTGAATCTAAAACCATTGATGCGAAGAATAATAAAAAACCATCTTTCATGATGATGAAAAAATATCATGGGCACATGGATCAAATATTTAATCGTGATGTTTATACATTTATTCACCATGATCAATCTGTCAATCAAACGATTTTATATCTACATGGTGGCGCATTTTTATACGGATTTAATGAAGGCCATTTTAGATTATTTAAAACACTCATTAAAAAGACACATTGCAAAATCATCGCACCAGATTATCCATTATTAAATGATGGTGATTTTTCAAATATCCATGCTTTTCTTCAGGAAGTTTTAAAAAAAATCAAGCTAAATGATCCTCATAAAGAGATTATATTGATGGGAGATTCAGCTGGAGGTGGATTAGCTCTTAGTTTAGCTGAACAGCTTTATCAAAAAAATAAAACTGCAAAGTTTCATTTATTGTTACTATCCCCTTGGCTTGATCTCAGTATGTCAGATCAGGATCTTTCAAAAACTAAAGATTTAGATCCCATACTCGATTTTGAAACTTTAAAACTTATCGGTCAAAGAGTTGCAGCTAATCAAGATGTAAAAAATCCTATTCATAGCCCAATCTATGGGTCACTTCAAGGTATTCAAACCATTGGATTATGGACAGGAACTTATGATTTGTTATATATTGATGCTTTAAGACTCGTAGAAAAGGCGAAGAAACAAAATTTACATGTTGATTTTTATGTGTATCAACAGATGATGCACACCTGGTTTTTGTTTGGACTTTTTGAATCATCTAAAGCCATTCATGAGATGATTGAACATCTAAAAAAATTAAAAAAAGGAGAAAGTTGATGAAATACCAAGTGCTCTATTTTACTCGAACAGAAAACTCAAAACGAGTCGCAAAAAAAATAGCAGATTCTTTAAACGTATCTTTGATCGAAATCAAAGATGATAAAAACTGGCATGGATTATTTGGCTATATCAAAGCTGGATTTTATTCAACTGCAAATAGAAAGGTCAAAATCACATTAAGTGACCCTTTAAACACCTATGATCAATTGATTGTTGTTGGACCGCTTTGGGCTGGTGGAGCAGCACCTGCACTAAGAACTTTTTTTGAGACGTATCCAAAAGAAAAAACCCATTTAGTTGTGACTTCTATTGGCAGTAAAATCAAACAAAGAGGTCAATATCTCTCAGTTACTGATATCATTCAAAGAGAAGAAAATGAAGATATGATGATCAAACATCTTGTGGATAATCTTAAGTGATATTGTTTGATCCATGAATTCATATCTTTTTAGCCAAAAGACATTCATTACTCTTTGTAAGTTATTTTTTGCCTATATATTTTGACAATATCATTAAATTGAATGATAAAAAATTGTTTAAACTAAGTGATTCATGTATGATTGGATTGTTATAAAGAGACTGTTGTCTATGATTAGAATAACCAATATTAAACTTGATGTCAGACAAGTCCCTACCAAAGCAATAAAAAGAGTAAGTCTATTAAAATGTATTACTAATCAAGATCGAATCAATGATAAAGATATTATGTCTTTACCTATTTATAAAAAGACATATTACTTAGAATATTAAAAAACTACTGGATTAAATATTTAAATATGATATACTTTTTATAGTTAAAAACAACTTTGGAG
>DITP01000059.1 GCA_002422135.1 Acholeplasmataceae bacterium UBA6181 | reverse complement strand
CACCAAAGATAAAACTATTCATTAAAAGTAAAACTAAAAAGGTAATATCTGAAGCTAAAGGGTTTATATCATTTAAATAGGGAATGAGAAAATATGAAACGACTGAAATGATGATGGGATAGACTAAGAAGAAGGTATACATTTTATCACGCATCATACTTTTAAGTTCATGGATCATGACGAGTTTAAACATGATTACACCCCACTTTGTCTAACGGCATAAGCTTTAAATTTTGGTTTAATGTAAAAGAAATAGCTGAAGATGCCATAGATTAACAAAACAGCACATCCAGCAAAAAAACGCCATGTAGTCGCTTCTCCAAGCCCAACAGCAATCATTTCGATTGCTGCTTGAGAAGGGGTGATTAAAAGAATATACCCCCATATATCGCCTTGTATAACATTCAGATAATAGAGACCTGATGGAATAACTAAGATGAATGAATAAAGCATGACACCAAGTAGCATGGATGTAAAATCTTTCGTATGAAATGAGAAGACAAAACCTAGTAAACTATGAAAGGCAACAGATATGATAATTGATATAATAATGATTGGCCAACTGACAGTGATATCCTTAACAAAGAAGAAGACAATGATAATTAACATGGATGAAAATAGCATATGAATCACATTGGCAATCACTTTGGACAAGATGAGTTCATCATCGGTGGTTGGTGTCACCAACATGGTCGATATCGTAGATTCAGTCTTTTCAAAAAACATAATCGCTCCAATATAAAGAACCGCCATCATGGTTGCATCAATCATAATGATAAACGGTAACATCGCTTGAAAAAAGTCAACATCGTCAATGAAATATAGAAGTAAAAACCATGTGATTGCTACTAACATACTCACCATCGTCACATTATATTTTGTGAGTCGTTGAAGTTCACCTTTTATGAGAATCAATAATCTATTCATGGCTGTTTAAACCAACGCCGGTCACTTTAATAAAGATTTCTTCTAACGTGGTTTCTCCACTATGTAGCGTTTCGATGTCTTTCGTTTTTATAAGTCCTAGAAATTCTTCATTAGTACCAATATTTTCCATAGGAAACTCTTTTGTAACTGTATGGGTATTTTCTTTATATTCAAGTTTCATGATGCGTTTTCCATACTTAAGTTTTAAGTTACGTGGACTATCCATTTCAATGATTTNNTGACTCGTTAAAAAGACCGTACCACCAGCTTTTTTGAAAGCTCGAATCATGTCTTTTAATATCATGGCGTTTGTAGGATCTAAACCGTTGGTTGGTTCATCTAAAAAAAGCATTTCCGGTGAATTGATCATAGCTCTGACAAAGTTTAGACGAATCTTCATCCCTTTTGAATATTCACCGACCATTTTATCGCGATCTTCCCAAAGACCTACTTGTTTCATTAAGGATTCCAAATCGTTTTTCTTTTTATAGAGTTTTAAGAAAAATTCTATGTTTTCCATTGCAGTCATTTTTGAAAAGTGAATAGGCATTTCAAATGAAACTCCAATTTTTTCAAAAAATGAGTGGTCTAATTCGGCAATATTTTCTCCATTATAAGTGATAAGACCTTGATAATTATTTAAGAGTTTAATCAAGATTTTTTGGGTCGTTGATTTCCCAGCACCACTGGGGCCTAAAAATCCAAAAATTTCACCTTTAGCGATTGAAAATGATAAACCTTTAATGGTTTCTTCTTGATTCTTTGGATAGGTAAATCTGAGATCAGTGACACTAAACATCTGTTTCCATCCCCTTCTTTAATAGGTCGATTAAGACTTTAATTTCCTGTTTGTTTTTTGTAATTTCTTCATCACTTAAATTTTCATAATAAATTGGTTGATTAATCATTTTGACGATAATTTTAGCGACATATTTAACATCTATATCTCGCTTGATAAAGCCTTTATCCACATCTATTTGAATCCAATCTTCAAATGTTTGATTTGCCATCTCAATCGATTGGATAGCCAATGGATTGTTTCGATAAAAGTTAGACTCAGCTAATTTTTGTCCAATCTTTGTAATCGTTGGATACTTAATTGCAAATCCAAAACTTGAGGTTAAAATTCTTTCTAAACGATCAATGAATTTGATATCACTCTCTTGAGAAAACAAAGGGCCAAAGTATCCATATTTTAAACGCTGAATTTCTTGAATTAAGTGATGAAACACATCGTCTTTATCGACAAAATATTGATAGAAACTACCTCTTGGAATTTCTGAATCTCTAATAATATTTGCAAGATTAATATGTTCATAGGTGTTTCGACCAAATTCATCCATAATCGCATCCATAATCCGATTTTTTTTGTCTAAAGGAAGATTAAAAAACGTATTTTTTGGCATAATACCTCCATATGACAACCATGTCACATTTACATTCTATGCTTTTTATTTAAAATTGTCAATAAAAAAACGAAGCTTTCACTTCGTTGTTGTTTTAACCTTACAAGGTTTATCAATTTCTTTTCGAATCCAAAATAAACCAATGAGAATGAGGATGAGTGATATGAACTTATAGGGAAGTCCAGCCAGTGGTAGTGCAATGACTGAAAATGCGATACCAACGGATGCGAAGAATGCAATCACACATGATGTACATCCATAGGTTAATATGCCAAAGACAACCGATAGAAATCCAAAATTCGAGGCTTTTCCTTCAGAACCTTTGATTTGTACCATCGCAGTCGAGAAACTCATGAGTAATGCACTTAGAAATGACATGGTGATGTTTAATAGGATATTGATGATGACAAGATATAAGCCATACGTCTCAATCATTTCCTGATATGGCATATTGAGACGATCTACGACCAGATAGATAATCATAAATGTTACAAAGAAGAGCATACCTTGGATGAGTAGTTTTTTAGTTTTAATTAATTTTAATGCTTCTTGATACAAAGTAACACCCCAATGGTTTATATTTTCGATTAATTTTAGTATATCATAATTTATTTTAAAATTTGGTCGAGATGCAATCATGGATTCTTTTTACATCGTAGATGTGAAAACGTTCAAATTATGCTAAAATAAATCATGAGGTATTCCATATGACATTAACACGCAGAGCTTTACGCATTGAACTCATGAATTTACTCTATCAATATGACTTATACAAAAGTGAAAATCTCGCTTTTATCCCAAACTTTGAACATGAAGAAGTTGAAGGTTTTTATTTTCAATTAATTGATGAGCT
>DITP01000084.1 GCA_002422135.1 Acholeplasmataceae bacterium UBA6181 | reverse complement strand
TTTTTTATGATTTGTTTTTATTGATAAAATAAGAAGCCAAGAAGCCTAAAACACCAGATCCTAGGAGTAACCCAAATGTTAGAACGTAAATGGTTCTGACAATCGGAGCATAAGAAGGTGTAATAAATATATCATTTCCTAAAATCGAGATGGTGTTTAAATGTTGAATAAATAGAAGTGTAATAATTGTAGAACCGACTAAAAGGAATCCACGATCTTCGATAAACCAACCATACCACAAAATGGCGCTAGGAATTAATAGAATATAAAATGCTGGAATAATGTCATCTGCATAAGCTTTAGACCAAGTTGCAAACATCACGATAAAGGATATCAAAGTAAGAATGCTAACGACCATTGCGGCCATAAAATGTAGTAAACTACGTTCTTTCATAAATAATTCCTCGCTTTTCTCTATATTAATTATAGTTTTAAATACGTGGAATGTCAATAAACAAAAAAAGATAGCCGATGCTATCTTTTACAAGTAAATGCCCTTTCACTTTTTCGCTTCGTGGGTTGATAATCAATTCCATGGTCATTGAGAAAGTTTTCAAAGATTTTTAAACCTTCATGATAGTTATTGACTTCATATTCAATTTCATAATCAACCGTCTTGCAATATTCACATCGATCTAAAAATAAGACGCCATCTAAGTATGGTGTACTGACACGATAATTATCCAAGCTTACCTTAAAGGTGACAAAGTAATCAAGATCATCAAAATAGTCTTTAGTTTGAAAACCATGTTGAATCATCTCTTCAGCTTGTGATTTAGTAAGCAATAAATGATTTTCATATGCCCCAAAATCACTTTGACTTTTTAAGGTTACTTTGTAATAATTTTCACTTTTTTTACGAATCCGAAGGACAACTTGCTTCTGATTTAATTTATAATCATCGGTATCAAAATAATAATTTACTTGTTTAAAAACGTTATCCTCAAGTTGGAAACGTTTAAGTAATGTTTCATACTGATCTTTTGATACAATGGTTTTAAATTCAATCTCGATGTTCTTTGTCATTTTGACACCATCCTTCATTTTTTATGAATTCGTATGCAATTAAATTATAACAAAATAGGGGTGTAATTGAAAGCAAAAACGTTTACATTCACGAACCAATGTTAATATATTTGAAAATACTGCTAGTAATGGTAAAATATTCATGTGAAAAACATTTCAAGGAGGAGATTTATAATATGGCTATTAAAGTAGCAATTAACGGATTTGGCCGCATTGGTCGTCTTGCATTTCGTCTGATGGCTGATGACAAACAATTTGATATTGTTGGTATTAACGATTTAACAGATGCTGAAACACTTGCTTATCTATTAAAATATGATACAGCTCAAGGCAATTTTAAAAATGATGGTGTATCATTTGAAGAAAGCAATCTCGTGGTTGATGGAAAAGTTATTCCAATTTTTGCCGAGAAAGATCCAAAAGCTTTACCATGGGGCAAATTAGGTGTTGATGTTGTCTTAGAATGTACAGGTTTATTTACAAATGTTGAAAAAGCTGGTTGGCATTTAGAAGCTGGCGCGAAGAGAGTTGTGATTAGTGCTCCTGCAACTGGAGAAATGAAGACAATTGTTTATAATGTTAACGATGATGTATTAGATGGTTCTGAAAGAATTATCAGTGCCGCATCATGTACCACAAACTGCTTAGCACCACTCGTTAAAGTTTTAGATGATAATTTTGGTGTTGTTGGTGGTATGATGACAACTGTTCATGCTTATACTAATGACCAATCACTCATGGACCAACCACATAAAAAAGGAATTTTTGCTCGTCGTGGTCGTGCTGCAGCTGCAAACATTATTCCAAGTTCTACAGGTGCTGCTAAAGCAATTGGTCTTGTATTACCTCATTTAAAGGGTAAACTTGACGGTACTGCACTACGTGTACCAACGATTACTGGTTCTATTGTTGACTTAACCGTTGAACTTAAAAAGCCAGTAACACTTGAATTAGTTGATGAAGCATTCAAAAAAGGTGCGAATGAAACACTTAAATATAGCTTTGATCCAATCGTTTCATCAGACGTTATTGGTACACATTATGGATCAGTTTATGATGCACACACAACACAAATTCTAGAATATAATGGAAAACAACTTGTCAAAGTGATGTCATGGTATGACAATGAAATGAGTTTCACTGCTCAAATGATTCGTACTGTGAAGAAATTCGCAAGTCTTATTAAATAATTTTATCTAAAATTGCACACCAAAATGGTGTGCTTTTTTTATGTTATAATTGTTGCAGAGTGGAGGAGTTAATGATGGATTGGGATATGATTATTCAAGAAGAGTTAAAAGAACCATATTTTCAGAACTTAATTACATTTTTAAAACAAGAAGACTTACATAAAACCATATATCCACCAAAAGAGAAAAGATTGAGTGCGCTTAGACTCACACCTTTTGATCAAGTGAAAGTTGTGATTATAGGTCAAGACCCATATCATGAAGAAGGACAAGCTCATGGTTTGGCTTTTAGTGTTGAAAGCGGTAAGTTTCCTCCAAGTCTACAAAACATGTTTAAAGAACTCAATGATGATTTAAAAATTCCTTATCCAAAAACAGGAGATTTGACACCATGGGCAAAACAAGGTGTTTTATTGCTAAATACCATCTTAACAGTAGAAGCTCATCAAGCACTATCTCATCAACAAAAAGGATGGGAATCATTTACGAAAAAGTTAATTGAAACATTGGCGAAAAATCAACAAAATTTAATCTTTGTTTTATGGGGGAATCATGCAAAACAGTTTTTACCACTCATCAAATCTTATGGTCACGAAGTAATTACATCTGTGCATCCCTCTCCTTTATCAGCTCATCGTGGATTTTTCGGCTCAAAGCCATATTCAAAAATTAATGAATATTTAAAAAAACATGGGAAAAATGAAATCAATTGGGAATTGAATTCCTAATACCTTGGATTTTTAATTAATTCATGTATAATGGACTTACAGAGTAATTAGAAAGCGTTAAGTGTCTAATCATGGGATGTCGGATTAGAACGAACACGAAAGTGGCGGTTTTCTAATGCGTCCGCTGTAAGCAATTATGGTGGACCTCAATACTGGAGGTCTTTTTTTGATGAAACAAAACATTTATGTTCAAAAAATGGTGTTGGCTGCAAGTTTAGCAGCGATTTCAATTATCATTGATGTATTTTTTAAATTTGTTTTAAATATTCAAAATTTTGGATTGCCTTTTTATGCAATACCAATCATATTTGGTAGTATCATTCTCGGTCCATCCTATGGCGTCATGATTGCGCTTGTAGGTGATGTGATTGGTGTCGTGACTGCCAATCAGGCATTTCTACCTTTCTTTGTTTTAGGACCGATCATGTGGGGATTAATTCCCGGTTTAATTCTACATAAAAAATATACCGTTCATCGATTGGTGTGGGTAGTTCCTTTGACTTATTTACTTGCTTCTTTAAGTAACACACTTGCATTAATGATTCATTTTGATGTGCAAACAACATTAAGTTTGCTCGTCATTCGTATGTCGCTTATTCCATTTAATTCAGTCATCATTTTCTTTTTAGTCAAAGATATTCATTTAAAATTAATTCCGTTTTTTGAAAGGTTTGATTTAAAACCTCAAAAGGCTTCTCACTAAGTGAGTTTAACACTCACTTTTTTCTTAAATTAAAGCCTTTTCATGTATAATATGAGTGGTGATGACATGATACATATTATTGGTGCTGGACTCGCAGGATCAGAAGCAGCATATTATTTAGCAAATCAAGGTTTTCAAGTAAAATTATATGAAATGCGCCCTCTTAAAATGACTCCAGCGCATCAAACTGGTGATTTTGCTGAACTTGTTTGTTCGAATTCTTTACGATCAAATGACCCCCATAATGCCGTTGGAATGTTAAAAAAAGAGATGATGATGTTTAATTCTTTAATCATGCAAGCAGCGATTCATAGTGAAGTGCCTGCAGGTTCAAGTTTAGCTGTGGATCGCCATCTTTTTTCAACATTTATTGAATCGAAAATTAACGAACATCCACATATCGAAGTCATTCGAGAAGAAGTGACATCCATTAACCCTGAAGAGATAACCATCATTGCTGCTGGACCACTGGCAAGTGATGCGTTGTCGAAAGATATCCAAGAAAAATTTCATATGGACCATCTCCATTTTTTTGATGCTATTGCACCAATTATTGATGCATCATCGATTGATATGAATATTTGTTATTTAAAATCAAGATACGATAAAGGCGAAGCAGCTTATATTAATTGTCCAATGGATGAAGAAACTTATAACATTTTTTATGATGCAATTATTCAATCAAAAAAAGTTGAAATTAAAGATTTTGAACATAATGTATTTGAGGGCTGTATGCCTTTTGAAGTCATGGCTGAAAGAGGTAAAGAAACTTTACTTTTTGGTCCAATGAAACCGGTAGGTCTAGAAAAAGATGGCAAAAGATTCCATGCTGTTGTTCAGCTTAGACAAGATGATGCCGCTAAATCGATGTATAACATTGTTGGGTTTCAAACGCATCTTACTTGGGATGAACAAAAAAGAGTCATCCAATTAATTCCAGGTTTAGAAAAAGCTAATATTTTACGTTTTGGTGTGATGCACCGAAATACATATATTGAAAGCCCTAAAATAATTAATCAAAGTTTTCAGTCAATTGATTACCCCAATGTTTTTTTTGCTGGACAAATCAGTGGTGTGGAGGGTTATGTTGAAAGTGCAGCATCAGGTTTGAACACTGCGATACAAGTCTCATTATTATTAAAAAATCAATCACTTAAACCTTTACCAAATGTCACGATGATGGGTGCTATGGCAGCTTATGTAGCGACACCTAATCCATCATTTGTACCGATGAATGCGAATTTAGGATTATTACCACCTTTAGAATTTAAGCATCCAAAGAAAATGCGGAAAATGCACTATTATGAACGATCAATGGAGGCTTTAAAACAATATTTGGGAGAACTGTAATGCAGATTATTCAATCTTTTGAAAATTATTTGTCAATTGAAAAAAATTATAGCCCGCATACTGTAAAAGCCTATGTTCGAGATGTGAAAGATTTTGAATCTTTTATTCAAAATGAAGAACTTGCAAAAGATTTGCTTGATGTCACAAGAGAAAGACTTGGAAGACATTATGTTTCACATTTAGACTTTAACAATTATGCAAAAAAATCAATTGCACGAAAAATCTCATCTCTTCGTGTTTTTTATGCGTATGCCATGGGTCAAAAATTAATCGATAAAAACATTTTTGAAACTCTTGAAGGACCAAAAATTCCCAAAAGACTACCGACAATTTTGCATACAGAAGAAATTGATTTGATTTTTAAATCAATCGATAAATTTAAACCATTAGGCCATCGGAATCATGTGATATTGGATTTATTATTCAGTTGTGGACTTAGAGCAAGTGAATTATGCTCTATGAAATTAAAAGATATTATGCTTGAACAAGAACAAATATTAATTCATGGTAAAGGATCAAAAGATCGCTATGTTCCCCTTCACCAAACGTTGATTAATGATTTAAAACATTATTTGACATACATTCGGCCGATTCTTTTATCGAAAGGACCAAATGCAAGTATTGATGAAGTTTTTATTAATCATTTAGGTACTAAATTAACAGTACGAGGGCTTCAACACATCTTAAAAGCAATCATTGAGAAATCAGGAGAAACTTATCGAATTCATCCTCATATGCTACGCCATGCGTTTGCAACAGTACTACTCGATCATGGAGCGGATTTACGTGTCGTTCAAGAACTTTTAGGTCATGAACATTTAAAATCTACTCAAATCTATACGCATGTGTCAACAGAATCAATGAAAGAAAAATATCGAAAAGCTTCACCAAGGATGGTGAAAAAGAATGACTAAAATCGGAACAACCATCATCGAAGATGGCCTATCTGAAAAACAAATTCAAACCATTCGGAAAACAGCGAGAGCCATCATTATGAATGAGCATAAAGAAGTCTTGATGGCTTATTCGAATTACTACAATGATTTCATGTTTCCTGGTGGTGGAATTCATCATTATGAAAATCCATTAGAAGCGCTTGTTCGTGAAATGAAAGAGGAACTTGGTGCGATTAATCCAAAAGTAAAAGAACCGTTTGGTTACACAGAAGAAATACGATATGGCTATCATGGGGACCATCGTGTTTTTCAACAAATATCGAATTACTATATTTGCGAAATTGACGGGTTTGGACAACAAAATCTAAAAGGAAATGAAACCATTTATGGTATTAAGCCTTTATGGGCTAAAATTGACGATGTAATACAACATAATTTTCAAGTTCTACAGGATGAAAAACATCAAGAAAAAGGATTGAAAACAGTTTTATTACGCGAAAATCAAGTATTATCTAAACTTAAGGAGATTATCGATGAGAAAATTTGAAATTGCTAAAGGTTATGAAACACAACAAGTCATTATACCTAAAAGAGCAACGAATAAAAGTGCAGGTTATGATCTTTCATCTATCGAAGATGTTGTGATTAAACCACAACAAATTAAACTGGTTAAAACAGGTTTAAAAGCCAAGATGCCAAATGATGAAGCACTCTTCATTTTTCCGAGATCATCTTTGGCTATAAAAAAGGGATTAGTGATGAGTAACTCAGTTGGTGTTGTAGATGCTGATTATTATGGAAATCCCGATAACGATGGTTTGATTATGGTTCCACTGATGAATATCTTAGATCATGATGTCATCATACAAAAAGGTGATCGAATCGCTCAAGGAATTTTTTTAAAGTATGAAGTTACATCGGATGATGAATCCACAAATGCAACCCGTATGGGTGGTTTTGGAAGTAGTGGACATAAACCGCTGTAAAAAGACATAAAGTAAATACTTTACGCTTGCAAATCGATGCTGAATATGATATATT
>DITP01000019.1 GCA_002422135.1 Acholeplasmataceae bacterium UBA6181 | reverse complement strand
GTGAGTTATCCAGCGGATTCATATAACTCATTTCAATGGGCTCTTCAGTCATAAATCCTAAAACTCTGAGAAGAGCTCCTAAATTTCCACCCGTATTATAGCTTAAATCAATGACAATATTTTCTACATTTGGATTTTCATTTAGGATTGCGGCCATGACTTCTTTCATAAATCGATTTGAATCCGGACCATCTGGATCTTCAACTGTGGCAGTCTCGAAACCATCAAGATAAATAATGGCTGTTTTATTATTGTCAATGAATCGATAATCTGGTGGGAGATTATTTTCACTGTCAGGATATGCGGCTTCTAAAACATCTTGAACACTCCATAATACATCATACCATTGGCGAACATTCTCTCCAACTTGGGATATAGAAGTAAGGGATAAACGGTGTGAATAAGGTTCATAAAATCCAGAAAAATGATAACTTGAGTGAAGATCATCTAATGTTTTATTCACAATATTGAATAGACCATTGGTTAAATCTCTTGTTTTACCAGTCATAAAACTATCGCGTATCGACGATAAAACATCATAATATGACGTGATACCTCTTTGGTCTTTTAAGCCATAGAAATAATCGAGTGTAAAGACTAACATATCATAAGTAGAAACAAGCACTTCAGGATGAATTTTTGTATTATTTAAAGAGCTTTCTATAAGTGCTAAGAATGCTCTTCCATCTTCAGTTTCTCCATCTTCATCATCAGGATCAGGGAATGCATAAATACCATAATAGGCGTCACCATTGTAATATACATTATAGTATGAACCGCTTGTAAAAAGTAGGTTTGCGATATGGAATGGGAAAAGAAAATATGTTTGATCTTCAACTTCATGCTTGATGAGATCAAAACGATAATCACTTAAGTAAAATGTGACTTCATCACCCTCTTCAATGTAAGAATCAAGGTAAGTTAATCCAGCACTATAATCGGTCTCTGTTTCTTGGATATATCCGTCAAAAAAATTAAGTGAATCTACTGTTACAGTATCTAGTTCGAAATCAATGGTCATTTGATATGTATAAGTTTCAGTACTTATCACGTTTCCTAGGCCATCCGTTTCTTCATATTCAATAGAATAGTTGATGGTTAATCCATTCTCAATTTCAATAAATTCAAGTTCTTCAAAATAGATAAGTCCATCAATCATGGCTAAGAATTCAGAGATATCTACATAAGGGATTGCATTATCAATGGCATAAAAAGTGTTTAATGTAGTATCTAAAACTGTGTACTCTGATGTCATATTCGTAAAGGGTAATTCAATTATCTCATCAATAACTAATGATTCAATTGAGGGAACAGTTACTTGAAATTCTTTTTTTGCTGAAACACCTTGAAGACTAAAATTTGCAATTAAAGTAATGGTAGCGTCATCCTCCGATTTTGTGGGATGGAAGATGATTCCGTGACTGTTCATGATGGATGTATCGCTAATGCCCCAAGTGATCATTGAATTATTCTTCGTTCCTGTTTTTGGTAATACAATTGTTGTTGCTTGTCCAACGTTAGAAGGCATTTCTAATAGTGCCATGTCTTCTTTAATAAGATCGAGATATGAAATAGGTTCTTCATTCCATTTTACATGAACAGTTGTATTGCCTGTGATAGGCTTACTAAAATCGAATGGTGTATTTAGGCTTTCATCAGAAAACCAACCACCAAATATAAACTCATCTTTTGTTGGTGCATTAGGGGTAGTAATGGTTTTACCAGATTCAACAACCACTTCATCGATGCTTGAGCCACCGTCAACATTAAAAGTAACAGTGTAGAATACTTCAGGTATGATTATTTCTTCTTTTGGAGTGCATCCAATTAGAAAAAATAAAGCGAATAAAGAAAAAAATAGTAATTTCCCTCTCATTATAATCCTCTTTTCTGTAATGTTGCTATCATTGACATTATATAATAATTTAAACATTTCGTCAAAGACAATAAAAAAAACGAACTTCTTTGAAGTTCGACAATCATTTGTTTAAACAATGAATTGTGGATGGCAGTCCAATCATCGTTTAAAGCTTTTGATTGTGTATTTTTTGGGAGAAAAATACAATGTTTTGTATCTTGATCATGAAAAAGTACCAGATACATCTTTATTATATAACAACGTGAATAATAATTCATGTTATTTGCATAAAATTTACGTAAAACCGTTACCATATTTAAAAAAGGCTTATTAGCATATAAATGGCTTTATAAAACATAATGTTATATAATAGTTTTGGAAATTAAGGAGGACCTACTATGGCAAAATTAGAGATTCACAACTTACATGTTGGTATCGAAGGAAAAGAAATATTAAAAGGAGTTGACCTTGTGGTTAATTCTGGCGAAGTTCACGCAATTATGGGACCAAATGGCACAGGTAAATCAACACTTGCTAGTGCACTTATGGGCCATCCAAAATATGTAGTTACTCAAGGCGAAGCCTTATTAGATGGAACAAATTTATTGGATCTTGCAGTCGATGAACGTGCAAGAGCAGGTTTATTTTTAGCGATGCAATATCCTGCAGAAGTTCCTGGTGTCACGAATAGTGATTTTATGCGTCAAGCACTTCGAGCAACTTCGGGTAAAGAAGTTGGTCTATTTGAATTTGCATTAAAATATGAAAAAGTAGTTGAAGAACTAAAGATGCGTCCAGATCTTGCACATCGTTATTTAAACGAAGGTTTTAGCGGTGGAGAACGCAAACGTAATGAAATACTACAATTAAAAGTCATTCGTCCAAAGTTCGCTATTTTAGATGAAATTGATTCAGGGCTAGATGTGGATGCATTAAAAATTGTTGGTGAAAATGTGAGTGATCTTGTAGATGAAAACTTTGGTTGTATTCTCATCACCCACTATCAACGTATTTTAGATCATATCAAGCCAACAAATGTTCATATTATGATTGATGGTAAAATTGTGTTAAGTGGTGGACAAGAACTTATAGAAAAAATTGATAAGAATGGTTATGAATGGATTAAAGATGAACTCGGAATTGAATTTGCTGAAGGCGAAGAATAATGAGAGAAATATTGATTAAAGAACAGATTGTCCAAACAAAATTACCTAAAGATTTCGTTTATGGCAATCAAACATTAACCATTCCAAAAAATATAGTATTTCAAGATCCGATAAAAATTACCATTTTGGATGATCATAATGAATCATTAAAAATCATTGTTTCAGAAAATACAAGCATCAAAATTATTTTAGAAGTACAAAATGACACCCTTGAAGCTAGTCAATATCATTTTGATTTACTTGCAAAGAAAAATAGCCATGTTAAATATCTATTAGTCAGTGAACTGAAAAGTAAAAAAGGTTTAGTCGAGCATTATTTTACTGCTGAGCGTGATGCTAAACTCGATTTATTAGGTGGGTTTGTGAGTGACATTATCGATGCAAAAATGCATGTTGATTTGATTGGCGAAGGGGCTGAAGTTAAAATGCGAGCTGTCGCTGTGTCTTCAGACGAAAATCAACAAAACATTGATGTTTTAATCGTTCATAAAGCTCCAAATACTATTGGTGATATGACAAATATAGGGATTGCAAACAAACAAGGAAGAATTATTTTAAATGGTGTTGAAAAAATTGAGAAAGGTATGAAGAATGCGAATGCTTTCCAAACCTTAAAAGGTATCATCACATCCGATCAAGCGATTGTTGAGGTCAACCCTATTTTATTAATCGATGAGTATGATGTTAAAGCTGGTCATGGTGCAACGATTGGTAAAATTGAAGAAGATGTGCTTTACTACTTGAAAAGTCGTGGTTTAACACAACAAGAAGCTGAAAAACTTATTATCAATGGTTTTTTAAAACCGGTCATCGATGAAATCGATGATGAACCTTTAAAAGAAAGATTCGTCAATCTCGTAAACTCAAGAATATGATTGATGTAAATAAAATTCGCAAAGATTTTCCAATTTATCAAACACATCCAAATCTTATCTTTTTTGATAGTGCAGCATCTTCACATAAGGTTAAAAACGCCATTGATGAAGTAGATCATTATTATCAAACTTTAGGCGTTAATGTCCATCGTGGTGCATATGACCTTGCTTATGAGACTACAGCTTTATATGAACATGCTCGACAAAATGTTGCGAGATTTATCAATGCAAAAGAAGAAGAAGTCATTTTTACGAAGGGAACTACCTCAGCACTTAATATGGTTGCTCAAGCTTTCATACACACACTTAAACCTGGTGATGAGATTATTACCAGTGAACTTGAACATCATTCATCATTATTGCCTTGGATGATTGCAGCACAAAAAACTGGAGCAAAATTAGTCTATATCCCATTGACTGATGAAGGAAGAATCACTGTAGAAAGTTTTAAAAAAGTTTTAACTAATCAAACAAAGATAGTTGCTATTACCCATGTTTCAAATGTCATGGGCTATTTAACTCCAATTGAGGAAATTGCAAAACTTGCACACGAGAAAAATGCAATTGTTATATTGGATGCAGCTCAATCTGCACCGCACATGAAGTTAGATGTAAAAAAACTTGATGTAGATTTCTTGGCGTTTTCTGGACACAAAATGTTTGGTCCTTCAGGTGTTGGAGTTCTCTATGGAAAACAATTACTTCTAAACCAGATTGAACCTTATGAATACGGTGGTGAAATGGCTGATCAAGTCACGAAAGATTCGGTGACATTTAAAGATGCTCCGCTTCGTTTTGAAGCAGGAACACCAGTCATAAGTGGTGCGATTGGGCTATCTGCAGCGATTGATTATATAGAAATGATTGGATTTAATGAAATCCATGCGCATACACATGAAATCCATCAATATTTATTAAAACAACTTTTGGAAGTTGAAGGAATCACTATTTATAATAAAACAGCAGATAATCCCGTTATTGCATTTAATATCGACAGGGTTCACCCACATGATATTGCTACAATGTTAGATAGTACTAAAGTAAGTGTAAGAGCCGGGCACCATTGTGCACAACTTGTCAGCCAGTTTTTAGGCGTTCAGTCAACGCTTAGGGCATCCATTCATATTTATAATGATCAACATGACTGTGATGTGTTTATTCAAAGTGTGATTGCTGCCAGAGATTTCTTCAGACAATTTTAAGGAGACTATCATGAATATTGAACAACTTTATCGTCAAGTGATTATGGATCACTACAAACATCCTAAAAATAAGGGGTTAGTTGCAGATTCAAGTTATTTGATGATCCATTTGAATAATCCAAGTTGTGGTGATGAGATGACCATACAAATGTATGTAGAAGACCACAAAATAGATGATATAAGACACCAAGGTACAGGATGTTCTATTTGTTGTTCAAGTGCGAGCGTGATGACTGAAACATTAAAAGGACAAGACATTGATCAAGCAGTAAAAATCATATCAGAGTTTTATGAACTCATTAAAGGATATCCATATAATCCAGAAATTCTTAAAGGAGATGCCATTGTTTATCAAGGAGTTTCACAATTTCCAGCACGCATAAAATGTGCAACACTCGCATGGAAAGCGGTGGAACAAGGAATCAATAAAATTAAGGAGGAAGAACAACATGGATGATAACAAAAAGAAAATAGATGCCATTGTCGGTGATTATCAGTTTGGATTTCATACAGAATCAAAACCAGTTTATGATACCGGAAAAGGGCTTGATGAAGATAAATTGAGAACAATCTCAAAAATGAAAGGTGAACCTGAATGGATGCTTGATTTTCGTTTAAAGAGCTATAAAAAGTTTTTAGAATTGAAAAATCCAACTTGGGGTCCAGATCTGTCATTTATTGATTTTGATGATTTTACATATTTTTTAAGAGCAAGCGATCGTGCTGAGACGAGTTGGGATGAGGTTCCGATTGAAATTAAAGAAACCTTTGAAAAATTAGGAATACCAGAAGCTGAGCGTAATTATTTAGCAGGTGTATCAACACAATTTGAGAGTGAAGTTGTTTATCACAATACCATGAAAGAATTAGATGAACTAGGTGTTATTTACGTTGATACCGATACAGCACTTCGCGAACATCCTGATTTAGTTAAAAAATATTTTGGAAAAATAATTCCATTTAATGATAATAAATATGCCGCTTTAAACAGTGCTGTATGGAGTGGTGGATCATTTATTTATGTACCTAAAGGCGTAAAAGTTGAAAAACCTTTACAATCATATTTTAGAATAAATTCTGATCAAATGGGACAATTTGAAAGAACATTGATTATTGTCGATGAAGGTGCATCAGTGAATTATGTTGAAGGTTGTACTGCCCCTGTCTATTCAAGGGATTCACTTCACGCTGCCATTGTTGAAATTATTGTTGAAAAAGACGCGACATGTCGTTATACAACGATACAAAACTGGTCAAATAATGTCATTAATTTAGTGACTAAACGTGCATTTGTTTATGAAAATGGACATATGGAATGGATTGATGGAAACATTGGTAGTAGTGTCAATATGAAGTATCCATCATGTGTTCTATTAGGTGAACGTGCAAAAGGTACAACAATCTCAATTGCTTTTGCTGGAAAAAATCAAATTCAAGATGCAGGCGCTAAAATGATTCACGTGGCACCAAATACGACTTCAACCATTATTTCTAAATCTATTAGTCGTGGTGGTGGGTCAGTCAATTATCGTGGAAAAGTTGATTTTGGTAAAAATGCGAAAGGCGCAAAAGCACACGTAGAATGTGACACAATTATTCTTGATGATTATTCATTCAGTGATACGATACCGACAAATATTGTAAGAAATAGGGATGTCTTTTTAGAACATGAAGCCACTGTTTCAAAAATCAGTGAAGAGCAATTATTTTATCTCATGAGTCGTGGATTAACCGAAGAAGAAGCTACTGAAATGATTGTTATGGGATTCATTGAGCCATTCGCAAAAGAACTTCCAATGGAATATGCGATTGAACTTAATCAATTGATTAAATTGGAAATGGAAGGGTCAATTGGTTAATTTTAGAAAAAAATAAAGATATGAAAGCTCATATCTTTTTTATTTATGCAAAATAGCGTAAAATAGCAATAAGGTGATGACATGAAGAAATTATTAGCACTATGGGTTGTGATTTTATTTACATTCACATTATCAAGTTGTGAAGGAATAAAAACATATCAAGATCTTGATCTTGAATTTACAACACATCTTGAATATTACAAAGAAGACTATCAATCTAAAATAGATTACTATAATACGCTCTCAACACGAACGATTTTAAGTGTTGTTAAAATTGAGACTATTCGTTATATGCCATTTTCGAGTTCATCAGGATCTGGAGTTATTTTTACCCAAGATGAACAACATTATTTTATTTTAACCAATAATCATGTGATTTACACAGAAAATGAAGATCGAACAGTTTTTTCTGTATTTGATTATCAGGGTAATAAATATACTGCGTCTCTCGTGGCAAGCGATACATCTTATGATCTTGCTATTCTAAGAATTACAAAAGGCAATTTAGTGATTGAGAACTTAAAATTTGCATCGAAGAATCCTCAGATTGGAGAGCGAACAGCAATTTTAGGTTATCCACATGAACAAGCGAATGCAATTACATTGGGAAAAGTATTATCGTATCAAAATGTCAATATTAGTGATCCTATCTCTGATGTTATCCATGTTGATTTTGATGTCATTGTCTCAGATACTCCAGTAAAACAGGGGAGTAGTGGTAGTGTTGTTGTCAATAATCAATATCAACTGATTGGTATACTATTTGCTGGTAATTTTAGTGAATCGGAAGATTTTTCGACATTTTCATTTTCTATACCTGTAGAGAAAGTTATAGAGTTTTTACTTGCTAATTATTTTAAATATGAAGAGGCAACATCATGAAAAAACTAATAATTATGATGGGCTTGATTTTATTGTTGAGTAGCTGTGGGATGTATATAGGCGAAGAAAAAAGCGAGGATTTCCAATTTTTATCAAATCAATATGATGCTTACATCGACCATGATATATCCAAAGAGGAGCAGTTTTATCAACTCATTAATGATGCCATGATTGAGGTTATGCCATCAATCGTAAAAATTGAGGTTAGTATTTTTTCTAACCTGAATATTTTAGTTGAAACACGTATATCATCTGGGGTAATTTTTGATCATATAGAGGATGAGTATTATATCTTTATAGATCAAAACCAAACCAATATTATAGCGGGTCAAAAAGTGATTATTCGTGCCATTGATTATATGAATAATATCCATTTGGCTAATCAAATATATAATGATCACATCGAACCTATTACCATTGTTTCTATAACTTCTAAATATTATCACTATGACGTGATTGATATGGCAAAATATACACCAAAGATTGGTGAGCCTGTATTGCTATTAGGGAATCATTATAAAATTCAAAATGCAACATCTATGGGACTAATTACAAGCTATCGTTTTGACTTAAATCGTATCTATACATCCATACCTTCTGATGAATTAAGTCACGGCGGAGCAATTATGAATAATCAGCTACAACTTATAGGTTTGCAAACAGAATTATTAGAAGGCGCATCTGTAATGATCACCTTAGATGCTATTACAAATGTCATTACAAATTATCATCAACTCGAAAGGTAGTGATTTTTTGAAACGCTTTATCTATATAAAGAGTGTTCATGATATGACGGATATTCAACAAGATTTAAATGCTTTATTTATGTCTCTTGTCCATGTGATTAATATGGTACAAGATCATAATTCAGCGTTGTTTATTTATGAAGGATATGATGAGTTAGATTTTGAAGAAATCACGTTAAATATGCTTTCAGATACTCTCTATGACTTAGTATTATATCAATCATTTCAATTCGAAAGTTTAGATGAATTGATGAAACATTATGACTTTATCAAAACTTATATTGAACTGGTTCCTAAAAAGATTGGACCATTTCTCAATGATCAAAAAGTATTAAAATCCATTATGCATTTGCCAAAAACAATATTGAAAGAACAATTTTTAAGAAAATATGCGAAAGACAACATGATGCTGGATACACTGAATATCTATTTTGAAAATGATCAAAATATGTCAAAGGCTTCCAAAGAACTCTACATTCACCGTAATACTTTAATTCAAAGACTTGATAAGTTTTTACAAGAAACAGGGTTTGATGTCAGAAAGTTTCAAGATGCGGTCATTATCTATCAACTGATTTCA
>DITP01000093.1 GCA_002422135.1 Acholeplasmataceae bacterium UBA6181 | reverse complement strand
ATCTTTTAAGTCTTTTTAATCTTTTCAATCTCTATTTTGTATATTTCTTCAGTAGCAAAATGTAATTTAGTAACCACATTTTTCTGATGGATTGGATATAGATAATATGTATCGTCTAAGGTCGATAAATCGATACAATCACCTTTACCAAAATAATCATATTCTACATGGAGCCCATACATCGATAGTGGTGTTTTATTAAGCTCAAGCTCTGGGCCAATTAATTTAAATCCTGTATGATCATGAATCAATTTTCCTTCTCCTAAACGGATATAGCCATCACTATTCGGTAGAGAGTCAATGATTACATCATCTTCAAAATAATATGTTCCGGACTCAATTTCTTTTCTTACATTTTTACGCTCAAACTCATACCAATCAGGTATGTGTGGAAACTCAGTTATACCTTCTTTTGCATGAAGTTCTCCGAAAACATCCATATGATATGTTTTACCACATGAAGTACACCAAATTCTATCTTGATCTGAATCCATCACATGTTCTTTTAAACAAGAGGGGCATTGATACAAGATTTGATGAAGCCCTTTGGCACGATTTGCAAAATCGATTTTAATTTGATTATCTTTTTGCCACTGATACTCATCATAAACAAAAGCTTTTTGAATGCGTGAATTAATTTCATCAACAGATAGTAATGAAGCTTCTTCTTGTGTAATGATTTGAGTTAAATCTGCTTTTAATGGAACTTTTCTCATCTCAAGATTCCAAACAGGTTGAGTTAAATAGTTTCCATGCATATTTAATACAGCTACTGGTTTGTTAAGAACCTTTACCATTTTGCCAAGTGAATCAGGCAAGATAGCAGTTGTTCCAATTAATGAATAACGTGCTTCAGGATAAATTGCGACTATATTTTTAAGTTTTTCTAAACTGTATTTAATGTGTTTGAACAATTGTGTGTCGTTGGTAAATTTTCGTTTACAAATTGCTCCTACATTACGTAAAAGCCACTCTCTTTTAATAAATCCATCGATTGCTACAATGTAGTTTGGACGATGTGGAAATACAGCTCTTGTTGTTACCTTAAAATCAATGAATGCATGATGAGTGCATAATAAAATATAAGGAGGTTTTAGACCTTTCATATTCACTTTATTGACTTTAAGATGTCTACTCCAAATAGATGGAAAACTAAGTAAAAAAGCTATTGGTGTTAAAAAAAACTTTTCTTTAAGTGGTTTTTTCTGCATATCATAATGTTTAACTTGATTCATACATGACCTCGTCTTTATTGTCTATTGAACTACCGTATTGTTTTTTCCTCTTACTTTTGCTTCATACATCGCGATATCTGCTCTATGTATTCCTTCATCAATTGATTCATTTGGTAAAGCCATAGTTGCACCTACTGAAATCGTGACACTAAGTTCATGTCGAGCAGTTCGTGTAGATGATTTAGCTACTAGTATTCTTAATTTTTCAGCAATAAATAATAAATCTTCTTCATTGACATTTTTAAGAAATGCAATAATCTCTTCTCCACCATATCTCACAACATAGTCGTGTGTTTTTAAGTTATATTGAATTGTACTAGCAACAGACTTTAAAACTTCATCACCAGCTAAGTGTCCAAATGTATCATTAATTTCCTTAAAGTTATCGATATCCATAAATAAGATTCCAAGCATTCCATCTTTAGCATTTTCAGACAGCATTACTGGAAATCTTTCGGTTAAAAAACGACGATTAAATAGCCCAGTTAAAGGATCTAACATTGCCATATGTTTATGAATGATGAGCTCATCGATCATTGATGTCTTTTGCGTTTCATCAGTAAAAACTTCGATTGCACCAACAACTTTATCATCTTCAACATAAGGAATTGACCTAACGTGTACACGAACGCGGTGACCATATTTATGATGTAGATAAACAAAATGATCCGATACTCTATTTTCCCGAATACTTACAAGTAATGGGCATCCATCTTTACATAAATTTTTGCCCGTGTCATCAACATGATTCAATGTGTTATCAAAGCAATGTGAATTGACTAAGTCTTCAGCTTTAAATCCACTAATTTCTGAAGCTACAGGATTGAAATATAAGATTTTTCGATCAGCATCTACAATATAAACAGCTTCATGAAATGAATCAAACATCATTTTTAACTTATCTAAATCTCTCATTTTTATTCTCCTTTAATGTTGTTGAAATCCCTTACGGGTTTGGCTTCCCCACGTTCCACTTTCGCGAAGTGCTGAAAATGTTGATATGACTCGATGTAAGCTCATCAGTTGACGATAACCAAAGTTTTCTAATATGGCAACTACAATCAAAATGAATGTTTCTTTATTTGAATAAAAGACAGTTTTTCTTTCTGCAACATATAATGAAAATAACGAAATAACTATTCCATATAAGATGGTTGCAATAAACAGTAAGATGACTAATGGTGGGTTTAAAATATTAAGAATTAATCCAAAAAATAGTGCAAGATATCCAATTAGTTCAATAAATGGTCCCATCATTTCAAAAATGAAGAAATATGGAAAGGCAACTAAACCTGGTTGTTTGTATCTAGGATTAAACAACATCCTGCGATGATAAGATAAGATATCAAGTAATCCTCTTTGCCAACGATTTCTTTGCTTAAATAAACTCTTGTAATCAGATGGCAACTCAGTATAACAGTTTGCATGGTGAACGTATTCTACCCGATAGGGCTT
>DITP01000051.1 GCA_002422135.1 Acholeplasmataceae bacterium UBA6181 | reverse complement strand
CTGAAATCGCTATTGAGCATCATCTGGGACTTACTTGTGATCCGATCAACGGATATGTGCAAATACCCTGCATCGAACGCAATGCCGTCGCGGCGCTCCGCGCTATTGACGCATGCGGACTTGCATTCTTTTTAACAGACTCAAGAAAGATATCGTTGGATATGGTGATTCAAACGATGTATCAAACCGGACTTGATATGCATTCCTCTTATAAGGAAACATCTCAAGCTGGCTTGGCAACACACTATAAGGAGGAAGACGATGTTAACTGTTGGTGATATCATTACAGGACTTGCAGTCGATCTAGATTATCAAGGGCAAGGCATCATCAAACCTGAAGGATACGTGATTTTCGTACCAGGATTGATTGATGGAGAAGAAGCGAAGGTTAAGATCAAAAGCTTGAGAAAGAGTTTTGGTCAAGGCGAAATCGTAGAAATTTTAAAGAGAAGTATAGATCGTGTGGATGATGTGAACAGCGCATTAGGAAGCTGTGATTTTATCCATGTATCCAAGGATAAACAAAAAAAGTGGCAATCAAGAATTACCAAGGAAACATTAAAGAAGATTGCGAACATCGATATTGAGATGAATGAAATACTCTCAGATGATCAAGATAAGTATTACCGGAATAAGAATGTATTTCAAGTATTGGATACGCCATTTTTAACACTGTGTTTATTCAGCAAGGATAACAACAAATTGATTCCAGCATCTGAATTTATTTTGGCTGATGCAAAGACCAATGAAGTCTTAAAGTACTTGAGCGAGCACAAGATGGTGATCAACCCGCGCGTGCTTAAATATATGATGTTCAGAACGAATTTAAAAGGTCAGATTTTAATCACCTTGGTAGCAACCAAAGAATTATTTGTAGGAAGAAATGAACTGATTGCTGTCTTAAAAGGCATTTCAAATCTTGCAGGCGTTACTGTGAATATCATGGATGATGAACGTTCTATTTTAGGTAGAGAATCCATCACACTACTTGGTGAAAACCTTATCGCAGAGCCATTGAAGAATAAAAATATTTTCGTAAACGACCGTTCATTCTTCCAAATCAATCTACCAGTCATCGAACTTGCTTATCAGATCATCGCTAAAAATATCGATAAAGATAAAATCATCATCGATGCGTATAGCGGAGTCGGTAGCATTGGCTTTTATTTAGCGGATGAAGCGAAGAAAGTCATCATGATCGAATCGAATGCTGAATCTGTAGAAATGGCGAAGAAGACAAAGGAATTTTATCATCTTGATCACATTGAAATCATGGATGAACCCGCTGAAAAGATTATGCATCTGCTTGAGGGGGATGTGCTCGTTATTGACCCTCCAAGAAATGGATTGATGCCGCATTTCATAGATGTCGTACTCAATAAGAACTTTGAAAAGATTTTTTATTTATCTTGTGATGTGAAGACTCTTGCGAGAGACTTGGCGATGTTGACTACGAAGTTCAATATTGCTAAAGTTCATCCAATCAAGATGTTTTATCATACGACGAGTTTGGAAACATTGGTCATTTTGACTAAAAAATAGAAAATATAAGGATATGAATGAAAAAGCCAAATCACATTATTTAGGTGATTTTGGTTTTTTTTGGTTGTTGGATTGGTATTAAAAATCATATTTTATAATGATGTCAATTACTTTGAGCAAATACGTTTCTCCAAATGAGGTATACTGAGAAAACAATTTTGAATGAATGGATATTGTGGTTGATTATTTTTAATATTTGTACAAAGACTATTGAAATACTCCAGATAATGGTATATAATACAATTAAGTGGAGGAAAAATGCGTGATAAAAACCATTGAAGAATTAAAAAAAGAATATGAATCATTTAGTGATATACCGGGGAAATTAAGAAGAGATGTAAAATTAGGGAAGTATATTCCAATCGTCAGAGGATTATATGAAACTGATAAAAGCGCACCCGGTTATTTTCTAGCCTCTTATATCTATGGTCCGAGTTACTTGTCCTTTGAGTATGCTTTATCATATTATGGATTGATTCCAGAAAGAGTATCAACCTACACATCAGCATCGTTTAATAAAAATAAAACGAAAAAACACATGACTCTATATGGAAATTATATCTATAAAGATGTTCCAAAACTTGCCTTTCCTTATGAAGTTAGTGCTATTGAAGAAAATGGATATGTGTATCATATTGCGACTAAAGAAAAAGCCTTGTGTGATAAACTATATGATCTAAAACCAATATCAAGTGTTAAAGATTTAAGACTGATTCTCTTTAGTGATTTGCGGATTGATGAGACTTCTTTTACCTTACTTGATAAAAGTAAGTTAAATTTTCTTATACCGAAATACAAATCTAAAAATTTAATGTTATTAGGTAAAATGATCATGGAGGATAATGAATATGCAAGTTTTAGAACAAATGCTAAAAAAATACAAAATAAACTCAGTTGAAGATAAAAAACATGCCATTAAAGAAATCATACAAGAAATTGTACTAAGCGGATTATCTCGATCAAATTTCTTTAAAGATGCTACATTTTATGGGGGAACAGCTTTAAGAATTTTTTATAATTTGGATCGCTTCTCAGAGGATTTGGATTTCACTTTGTTGGTAAGCAATTCGAATTATGACTTTGATCAGTATATTTCATTTGTAAGAAACGAAGTTGAGTCATTAGGTCTTAAATTTGAAGTTGAAGAACAAAACAAAACTAAAAATACCAATATCAAATCCGCCTTTTTAAAAGACAACACAAGGGAACAATTTCTAGTGTTTTATCCAAATGAAAATCACGATCTCGCCATTTTACATGCTGATGAGAAAATAAAAGTAAAATTTGATATCGATACAAATCCTCCTGAATATGCGAATACAGAATTAAAATACAGATTATTACCATACCCATATCAAGTTAGAGTGTACGATTTACCATCGTTATTTGCTGGTAAAGTTGATGCAGTTCTTAGCAGAAATTGGAAAAGTAGAATAAAAGGAAGAGATTTCTATGATTATGTCTATTTTTTATCAATGGAAGTATCTGTGAATATCAAACACTTGAAGTACAGATTAGTTCAATCTAAATATATTGATACTGATTTTGAACTTACTAAAGAATCATTAATTAACCTATTACATCAAAGATTCGATGAAATTGATTTCGAGGAAGCTAAGAAAGATGTGGCACCATTTATTACAAACTTAAGTAAACTTGATTTGTGGAGTAAAGAATTCTTTAAAGAGATAACTAAGCATATCTTAACAAATTAAACGTATGGATATTCATGTGTTGCGAGTTTTTCATCAAAATGCTAGAGCAAAACGATATAAAAACAAAGCAATGGCAGTAACTTCACGCACGACGAGTCTATATCATTGCTTTCTTTAAAAGCATCATAAATAAAGCTATTTGTAATAATATTTATGAGTTACTGTATGCTTTGAACATAAATTAAGGCACTTTATAAGTCAAAAGATCGTTCAAA
>DITP01000079.1 GCA_002422135.1 Acholeplasmataceae bacterium UBA6181 | reverse complement strand
CGACGGGAAGCGATGTTGGCTTGAGCTAGGACTTTTTGTAAACGTTCCATTTTGTTCACCCAAGATATTATAACATACTTTTAATGATGATGGAAAAGAATTTAAGTAAAAAGGAACGAATATCATATGAGTATTTTATTGCTCATATATCATCAATTCCTTCTTTTTTTTAATTATTCAAAATTAAGATACATCTATATTTCTTGATGACATTAGTGTTTCCTGAATGGGTTTTCTATTTCTCTCTTAAGTATAATCACTAAACGATACCCATCACTGGTTGCTAATGTTGATGACACAACGACCCACTCACTCCTAGATAAGATATTAATTTCACTTTCTGCTACTGTAGAAGAATTCACTTCTATTACCTTATATTCAACCATTTGATCCTCCAATAACTAAAAAGGGCAAAAGCCCTGATTAATTTGCATTATCTATTGTTTTCTTGAAAAGAATGTTGCTCTCGATTTGTCGCAAGTATTCTTTATCTCATTTTCTAGCCTATTAAATTCTGTGGTATATTCCAAAAACTTTTCGTTATATTTTTTGTTCATCATAATCTTAAATACAATATATAGCACGCCTGGAAGAACGAATATAAGTAATCCAATAAGTGCCCAAAAAACACTAAAAGGTTCTGGTTGGATTGGAACTGCAAGTGCTGATTGACTTTCCCTCAAAGCCTCATATTCATACTCAAACTTCACTAAATCAGGATAAACACTATTTTGTGTTTCTCTTGATAATGAAACATCGGTTCCATTAATTGATAATAATTCCCATCCAAATGCTTCATATTCCTTAACTCTCTTACCAACAATACCCTTACTTAATGCAGTAAATATTTTGGATTCTCTAGACATATTTTCCCCTATTCTCATTTTGAATGTTTATTCTTATTTATATTATACATGCTAAAAATTGAAAATAAGAAAAAATCAATGAAAAAAATTAATATTATCACTTTCACATAGGAATTTAGTGGTTTTACTCTATTCACAAATTATGAATTTTACTTAGTCAATTATAGATATGGATTATCTTGTTGTTTTTATTAAATCAAAGATCGGCCTGAATCATAAACGACAATGCTACCTGTCATATATTTAAAATCATCATTGATTAAGTGAGATATCACTTGAGCAATCTCATCAGGTTCAAAAATATGATTCAAAGGTATTTTCTTTAATGCATCTTGTCTGGACAAAGGATTGTGTTTGAAAATATCATTCATAGGTGTTTCAGTCGCTCCAATATTTAAAGAGTTTACACGGATGCTTGGAGCAAGTTCAAGTGCAAGTTCTTTTGTAAACATATCAAGCCCTGCTTTGGATATATCATATGGAATCTTGTTTTTTCTCGGTATGCTTCCGTGTATTGATCCAACGTTTAAAATTAGACTGTCTTTGTGCATAGATGTGAGTAATCTTCTTGTGAAGGTGATGGTCCCAACAAGATTTGTCATAAGTACTTTTTCAATGGATTCAATACTTTGCTCTATGAAATGTTTTTCTATTTGGATAGCTGCATTGTTAATGAGCAAATCAATAGAATGCATTGTAGCAATAAAGGATATTATTTGTTCGCCATTCGTAATATCCAATTGAACATTCTTTATGTTCGCATGTTTCAAGTCTGATGTGGTGATATCAAGACTATAAACAAAGTATTCATGATTGATGAGCATTCGCACAATGCTCTTACCTATACCAGATGCACCACCAGTTACTACCGCATATTTCATTGGACATCCTCCTTAAGTAAATCAACTAAATTATACTGGAGCAGTTTCACACTTTCTTCAAGATAGTGTTCTACTGCTTCATCCATAAAAATATTCTTCCAGAAAATACTCTCAACACGCGTGAGACAATCATTCAATTCAGTTTTAATCGTATCTTTATCAATATCAAATGCATGTTTTGAAAAAGGTTGAAATTGATCTTTATGATCATAGAGCAGTTCCAAATACTTAGATTTTATGATTTCGAATTTAACGTATCTATGTTTATTTTTAAACGTCTGAGCAATCCCTTTTAAAGAATCAATATTCATAAATGCATGTTCAAGTTTCTCATAATCTCTATCGGTTTGCTTATTATCGTTGAATTTGTTGATGAATTCATAATAAGAAGCAACGATAAGTCCATATTTTAAACCAATTTCCATCTCCAAATATTTTTCCTTAGTTTCTTCTGATAATTTGGATATGCGAAGCTGTTTAAAAGAATCCAGTCCTTTATTTAAATATTCAATCGCTTTTTCTGGAGTTTTTTCATAGATTGGTCTTGCTGATCCCAAGTGTCTGTATGCTCTGGTGATGTTATAGAGTGAACTTTCTATAGTTTCAGGATTTTGCGTTTGCTTGATGCTGTATTCAGCACGCTCAATGCCTGTGAGGATAGCAGCAACTCCTTTTTTTGTTTCACCCATCATCATGTAGGTCCATCCCAAAAAATCGATACTTGCCCTTTGTCGATCGGATTCTTTTTCTGAAAAATCAATAATATACTTGCCAAACTCAACCCTCAAGTCAAATTGCTCCGCATTAAGTAAAACTCTTTCCAATCTGATGAAGGTATCACTGATCAATTTAGCAACCTTATAATCCTGTTCAGCATCTAGATTCTTGATTAAAGAAATCGTATTGCGATCGCTATATTGCTTTTTAAGAGCATCAATTCTTTGATAAAGTTTTTCTTTTTCATGTGCAGATGGATCTTTACCTACCATTCTACTTAACAGTTTGGATTCTTGTTCTCGATCCTGCTTGATTTCTCGATAATACGGATTGCATAACAACTTCTTGCGACTCGCTTCTGCATATCGGTAAAGACTCTTGCAATGATGACGTGATTTTTTAATGACGTTTAAATTGCTCATGGATTGTTCATCACGTTTTTGTTGCTTTAGCATTTTGTAAAGTCGACGCAATCCATAAATAATTACTGCAATCACAACTGCTAAAATAGCTATTGTTTTGACGATTGATTCATTATCCTGTAAACCAAAAAGAGGAGTTAACCCCACAAGTACAATTATAAGAAATTCAATAAAATCCTTGATATCCCCAAATTTCATTGTAACCACCTTATGATATTATTTTGTAAACATTGAGTCTGAAAATTATAACGATATTTGTTATTATTTTAACACGTAATGCGAACATTAACAATAATGAAATAGGTTGTTCCAAATGAAATAGAGTATCCTTAAAAAGAATATCAAGTACAATGATGAAATCTAGTCGAATCCTTAAGATCAATCAAATGTTAACTGTCTTCATTTTGTTGTAGATAGTAGTAAAAATTACTCACTGTGAAGAAAACTTCATTTCTAATAGGATAGTCAACTTTGATTGACAATTACTGTTGGATTTGATTGATCATATTGTCTTATGTTTTTGACTTTCAACTCTTATATCAGTATAATAAAAACATACACATGACGGAGGCATTCATGAAAAAACTTGAGGAATTTTTAAAAAGCTGGTATTATATCGCATTAGTTTTTTTGATTACATTGATTGCGTGGTCTTTTTACAAAGATGATCCACAATATACATTCAATCGATACAACATGTTGTTTGTATACTCAATCATTTTAGCAAATGCAATCGTACTCGGTATGTTTAAAAACACACTATATTCTATACCACTTGTTTTTTCATTATTGTTCATCATCAATGAAGCAAATATATCATTTGAAAACGCCGGCGAAATAGGATTTCCGTCCATTTCACTCATTACGTTTATTTTAGGATACTCGGTCTATTTTTTACGATTTAAACCTTCAATCCGGTTTAAGAAATTCGCTTTAGGCTTATTGCTCATCGCTGTATCCTATATAATTCCACTTCTTTATATTGATTTTTCATGGAGTTCTTTTTCAGTATCAATGATGGGATTCATCTTCTTTGGACTCTACCTATTTTATTCGAACACTTTAAAGGGTGATTTTAAGTATCTATTCACATTGTTGGTAGCAATCAATCTACTTTTAGTTTACCAAGTAGGATTTTATCTATTTCAAGGTTTTATTTTAAATCCTAATTTACCATTTGATGAGCGGTTAAATATAGGTTGGGGACGTAACTTGGGATGGGGAAACATCAATGATGTCTGTTTCTACTTATCATTAACTATTCCTGCATATTTGTACTTTATTTTTCGCAAACCTCATTCTGTAATGCGTTGGTTGATTGTTATCTTACCAATCAGTGCCATTGTTTTAACAAAATCAAGAGGTGGTTTGATTGGCTTAGTTGTAGCACTGATTGGCATTGTATTCGTTATATTTTATAAAGGATCAAAGATGCATAAAAGAAATATTTTGATATCATTTGTTGTCTTACTCTTATTTGGTGTATTTGCATATCAATTATTATTCAATTGGATTCAGAGATTTGTCGAGTTGTTAGTTTTAGGAGCAGATGGTTTTACTTCTAACCGTTTGTTTATATACCGCCATGCTTGGGAAATATTTTTAGAATACCCATTATTTGGTGCAGGATGGATTTCCATTACCAGAGTATTTGAAGCTTGGTTAGAAACATTTGGAACTTACCACAGAATTTTTATGTATCATAGTACTTTATTTCAAGCATTGGCTGCAATGGGTTTATTTGGATTATTTGCCTTAATCATCCATTATATCCAAATATTCAAGTATTTTTTTAGAGATGTTTCGCTTGAAAAGTACATATTTATAATTGGTTATATAGCGACACAAGTGCATGGATTGGTTGAAAACGTTCAATATTCTGTACCCTATAGTATCCTAATTGTCATTATTATTGCAATATTTGAGACATCTGAGAGAAAAACTGATTTTAGTCTTGTGAACAAAGTTTATGTCTTCGATTCAAAGGAAAGTTCTTGACCAGTTTAATATACATAAGTTTAGAAAATCAATACTTGCTCATCATAAAACAACTTCCAGTTTGGCTGGAAGTTGTTTTTTATCTGATGAACTTATTAATCGTTTTTTTGTTTGTTCTCTTTTAAATTGATGAATCGAATATATGAGTATGTACTGCCATTCAAAATACAAAACATACTAAATACATAAGGAACACCATCTAAAATCGGTTCAACCATAAAGTATAAGTGCATACCAAGATAAATACTGAGTAAAATTACTTTTGTATCTTGGGCAACATGTTTGCTGATCAAGACTTTTGACAACGTAAATAATGTAAGTAGCGAATACGAAACGAGAAGTATGAATGGATAAGGACCAGCAGTGTATAAAACATCCAACCATAAATTATGAGCATGTGACAAACCACCCAAATCCATTTGATATCCACCAAGTGGATACATAAATATTTGTGGCCAAACAAGGCCATAAACTTGAAATCTCGGATCAGCAATAAACCCATTTTCGACTAAAAACTCCATTCTTCCAAACCATCTAGTCGATTCGATTTGTGTCATGATACCAAATACATCTGTATTATAAATGGTAAGTAATACTCCAATGAGTAAAGCAACGATTGCAAATTCTAATAAGGCTTTCTTTTTCTTAAATACGAAATGTATTGGAAACATTGCGATGAAAGTAAAGAAAAGAATGACGAAATATGTTCGATTGGACAGTAAAATATTATGATAAGCACCAACAAATATAGCAGCCAGTAAGATTATGTTGACATAGATAGTCTTTAACTTTATATAAAAGATCGCATAGAAAAGTAAAGATCCAATTGCAATATAATATGCTGCCATTAGTGTTGAACCAATAGGATGTCCAGCCCAAAAATCATAAGCGACGCGAGTCCCTGCAGGCGTATGACTTGTGATATAAAGATGCATGTTGAGTGATGCATATGTGAATAGACCAACAGCAAATGTCAATAGTATAATTGGAAAATACTTCTTCGTTTGATGAGTCATAAACATCTTGCCAGCAAAATACATCATGGAGGCACCGGTCCAAAGTCTTGTATAGGACCATGGGTTAAACCCATTATAGTCAATAAAAATAAAATAATAAACATTGGCAAATAATAATAAAACAACAATTTCAAGATTGATATTGAATTGATGTTTAAAGACTATACCCATGAATATTGAATAGTAAAAAAAGATTTCAAAAAGATTATCTAGGTCATTTTGATAGTTTATCGTCATTAAGAATAACAATAAAAACCAGCAAAATACACTGACTATTTTAAATACACCATAAGATATTTTGAATACTCTTTTCATGATGAACCTACTTACTTTCTTTTCAATATGTGCCTAAGTACAGATGTTAAGCGATTCCCAATCAATTTTTTAAATCGATACTTGAACCGAACGTAAGAACTGGAATAATAACGTTTGTTTAAGAAATGCTCAAAATAATAGTTATCAAACCCTTGATTTATCTCTATTTTGCATGGATGGTTCAATGGGAAATCTATCTCTTCTTCATTTTCATGTTCAATCTTATAGTCTTCTTTAGTATTTGTAGCATCGGGTCCAATACCAACATTTTTCACCATATTCACCTTGGGGACAATGCACATACCCGACTTTTCCAATAATAGATATGCTAGTTGATAATCCCAAGTATAATCAATACCCTTGAATGCAAGATCAAACTCTTTTTCTCTTAACTCATAAAACATTGGATTCGTAAATTTCCTTTTGATTTCTCCAGACTTTCTTAAGGATGGCCAATTTTTAATCGAATAATCGTAATGAGCCCATACTCTTCTCCACGAAGCCCAACCCCAAATAAAAGGAATGGATGAGAAGGTGTATGAATCCAACAATGTGTAATTTGAAACAACATTATTCCCACTAATAACCATGATCTCTGCATCATCATGATAATGCTCTAATAATTGGTCACAGTACTTAAAAAATGTTATCGATGGCATCGTATCATCTTCTAAAAATATTGCTTGTTCCTCATGTTCAAACACCCAACTGATTCCAGATGATATGCGTAATCCAGCTCCAATATCTTGTTCTACATAATTTGTAAACACTTCACAATCCCAATGAATACTTTTTTCAATAATTTCCCTAATCATAGAGACACGTTCTTTTTCATTGGGGTTATGTAATCTGTACCCTTCACCAACAATATAAAGTCTTGGAGGTTTAACTTCACTTAAACGATGAATCAACTCTAATGTGGTTTCAAGTCTTAAAAATATGAAAATGGCGACCGCATTTTTAGTTTGATAGTCCATCATTTACTCCTTTTTTGTGTGTAATCTTTAAAATAGGTTTTCATTTGATCAATTAAATAGATGAAACTTTCTATTTTAAATAACCACGATAAAAATATATAAATCAAAAATCCTAAACTCATCTGAATTGTGAGTGTTAAAAATGGTGAATAACCCAGTAATAGTATTGGCCAAATCAATGCTGCCATAATTGAAGCTATTAAAACATTTGGAAAAATATCTAAGACTTGTTTCTTTAGTGTATATCCCAACATATTTTTCACCACAAATGAGGTTACAAATGCGATGATCACTTCTCCAATAATCGTACTTAAGACAAGTAAATATATATTGTATCTAGAAAATATGACGATTAAAGCTACTCCAATAACTCTAAGCAAAATATTGATTCGTAAAGACACATCACTTCTTCCAATCGCATTGATCGCTTGAATTCTTGCAGATAATGGCCAAATTAAACATCCTAACGCAACGATTTGAAGAAATGGTACTGAAGGTAACCATTTATCCGTGAGTAAGAATAATACTAATGGTTCTGCAATTACAAACAGTCCAAGCATTGCAGGTGCACTGATATACATGCTAATTTTCATCGATCTTCTTAAAACATTTAAACTTTCTTCATTTTGATCTTGAATTCTAGAAAGCGATGAAAACAAAACGTTATTCATTGCCCCATCAAAATTGTTCATAATCAAAGTTGGGAAACCATACCCTTTATGATAGTAACCTAGTGTTCTAGAATCGTATAACTTACCAATAAAAAGGAATATCACATTGGTGTAGATTGCATTCATTAAGTTAATGATGAATATCCGGGAACTATAACTAAATAGATCAATCAAGTGCGAAATAGAAAATGCCTTGGATGGTTTCCACCTAACAAGTAAGATAATGGTTAATGCAGTGATTACTTGATTCGCGAGCATGGAATATACAAGAGACCATACTCCAAAGCCTTGAACTGCAAGATATATGCCAATCACACCTTGAAAAGAGATACCAATTATACCAGCAATAAATCCTTTTTTATATTCCATGTTACGAAACATCAAGGATTGATGAATCGTATATGTAGATCCGATTAAAATGGTTAACGACTGAATTCTTAAAACATTCACTAAAATGGGTTCTTCATAAAATGCAGCTACCATAGGTGAAATGAACGCGATTATCCCAATAATGAATATGGAGACGACGATGCCAAGATAGAAAATAGATGATAATTCTAGTTGACTAATCTGTTTTTTCTGAATAATCGATGCTGAGAATGCTCCATGTATAAAAACCATTCCAACTGAGGTAAATATTGATGTGAGTGCAATAATCCCGTAAGCTTCTGGAAGCAATATTCTCGCAATAATAATTTGAATGAATAAACTAATCGCCTGAACACCAAAGTTGTGAAGGAATCGCCATATAAAGCCTAAGATTGTTTTATTTTTATGTTCTATATTTTGATTCATAATCATCAACTTTCCTCTTTATTTATAAATAGAATTATAAATTTCTCTTAATTTTTGTATATTTTTTTCCTTATCAAATAAATTGATGGCTCTATGTTGAGCTTCTACAGATAATCGTAATGCCAATTGATCATCTGCAAATATTGAAGAGATAAGATTAACCATCTGATTGGGTTGAGAGAGCGGATAAAATAAGCCATCCACTTGGTGTGTTATTCGACTGGTAACACCACCCACTTCTGAAGATACTGTGGGTACACCCAGAATTTTTGCTTCGCTCACTGAATTAGATTCATTTTCAATTGTAGATGAAGATAAGAACACATGTGCGTTTAGAAATGATTTACACATTTTTTCTTCATCGAGTTCTCCTAAAAACACAACTTTTGAGTATACATTGAATTTCTTGAGCAACTTTTTGATATAGAGACCATAACTATCAATCTTTATTTTTGAAATTATAGATTCGTCATCAAAAGGTTTTTTTCCAGCAATCAAAAGTTTAGAGTCTGGGAAAATTTTGATGATTTCTGAAAAAGCTGGGATAATCAAATGCAGTCCTTTGAATGGATCATGTGACTGACTCATGAAGATGGAAAACCTATCGATATGATTGATGTCCCATTTATGTTTATAAAAAACAGTTCTAAGGTTTTCATTCAGTTTGTGATAAGTAACATCTGAATTCATTTCTTTGGAAGCTATAAAATCGAATGATGTTCTTCCAATGACATGTTTTGATAAAGATATAGCCTTTTTTTCTAACAAACCTCTTTTTTTATAGTCCTGTTGTTGCTTGTATATATTCATATGTCTTATGATGTCACGAAAAGTATATCGATGAATCACCTGATCGGGCAAACCGTATGTATATATCTCACTAATCTTTGAAACGATTCCTTGTAAATTTATCACTGTACGATCTGGTTGATTAAACGTTTGAATGAGCAATAAGGTGTGCGGGAACTCGGTTCCATAAACATGAAGAATATCTGGATTTTCTTGTCTCAAAATGGTTTGATAGATAGAACTGAGTTTACGATCTTTTTTCTTATAAAATTTCGCAGGAATTGCATAATAGTCAATTCCATCGACATTCCCATTTTTAACCACTTTAGAACTGGCTGGAAAACAAACCACAAGTTGGATAAATTGATCATGGACGAGTGATTCTATAAAACCAGTCATCCAACCACCATAGACTGAAGGTTTTTGATTCAACGCTTTCGCAAATATCGGTAAGATAATATTGGTATGCCATAATACTTTCAAAACTCTCACCTCATTTATGGTTGAATTCTTTAAATGTTTGAAGTCCTTTATCTTTATGAGACAGAATAATTTCCTCCACAAGATGGGTTGGCCATGTAATGGATAACGTTGGATCACTCCAAACAATTCCATCATCATATTCTGGATAGAATTTTTCGTCACATTGATACGAAACTATTGAATCTTCCAATACCAAATAACCATGTCCAAAATGCTTGGGTACATAGAGCATTTGGTGATTTTCTCCTGATAATTCGAATGACATCCATTCGCCATATGTTTTAGATTCTTTTCTTAAATCAACGATGACATCAAATATTTTACCAGAAATACATCGTATAAGTTTTGCTTGCTCGAATTCTCTTTGAAAGTGTATTCCACGAAGTACCCCTTTTTTTGAATGTGTATAAAACACTTCTTTGATATCGTGATGAATACCTTTCTCTAAAAATATCGAACTAGAATAATCCTTGATAAAGAGTCCACGATGATCATGTGATACAAAGGGCTCAATCAAATAAGAATCTTTTAGCTTGTTTTCAATGAAACGAAATGGTTTATTGATCACGATGACACCCCAATTCTTTGACTAGCATTCTGATATGATTTGAAAAATGATCACTCACTTTAAATCCAGTATCTTCAACTAAATTTCTAATATCAAACCACTCCCAATTGTATACATACCCATCATCGGGTTTTGCTCCTAATTTGATGGATTGGTCATCTCCAAACAGAGAAGAAATTTCAAGAAGATATTCTTTTAATATCCGAGGTTCACCACTTCCAACAAAATAGAAGTTGTGCCTGAGTTTACGCGTTACACCAAGTAAATATAAAGCATAAACTGCATCATTCACATCCATCAAATCATAAGGTTGAATAGCTTTCGAATATTCAGGTATTTCATGGTTCATCAGTGACTTTAGAGTATACGAAATTATATTCCCAGTATTGTTATTTTTTCCATAAAGATTAGAGAGTTGTGCCCAGACCAATGGTGTTTTGGTTTGATTGGAATATGTAGATAGTAACTGATAAGTCTTGCGCTTCATCATCGCGTAAATTAAGTTTTCATTGCAATTTTCTATTTCAGTCTTTTCAACCAATCTTTCT
>DITP01000075.1:626-3249 GCA_002422135.1 Acholeplasmataceae bacterium UBA6181 | reverse complement strand
ATATATTGATCGGATGAAAAAAGAACATCCACAAGTTGAATTTGTGGCACCTAAAGATTATTGGAAATTAGATGTTGATGTCTTATCACCTTGTGCACTTGGTGGTATGCTCAATGATGAAACAATTCCACAAATTAAAGCAAGCATTATTGCAGGTACTGCAAATAACGTCCTTCTAGATGAAGATATTCATGGCAATATGCTCAAAGATAAAGGTATTTTATATGCACCAGACTTTGTCATTAATGCGGGTGGTTTAATTAACGTTTATCATGAATTAAAAGACTATAATGAAGGTCGTGCGATTCGTGATATTGAAAAGATTTATGATCGTTTATTAGAAATTTATAAGATTGCGGAACGCGAAGACATTAATACGAATCAAGCAGCTAAAGTATTTGCTAAAAATCGTATTCAATGTATGAAAAATATCCACGATAACTACATTAAAAGATAGGGAGTGATTTAGTGAAAAAGGGCAAATTAACATTTAACGATGAATCATGTAAGGGCTGTGAGCTCTGTACATCTTTCTGCCCAGTCAACATTTTGTATCTTGATAAAGACCGAATGAACTCAAATGGGTATCGCTTAATCTCAGTCACCGATATGGATAAATGTATTGCATGTGCACAATGTGCGATTGTATGTCCAGACTCAGTGATTACAGTGGAGGCGATTGACTGATGGCAAAAGTATTAATGAAAGGAAATCAAGCGATTGCTTTAGCTGCAGTGAATGCAGGTTTAGATGCTTTCTTTGGTTATCCAATTACACCTCAAAATGAAGTACCTGAATATTTATCGAAGTATTTATCTGAACGGGGAAAGATTTTCGTTCAAGCAGAATCTGAAGTTGCAGCCATCAATATGGTTTATGGTGCTGCAGGTGCAGGTGCAAGAGTAATGACATCGTCTTCATCTGTGGGTATCGCTTTAAAACAAGAAGGTATTAGTTATATTGCTGGTGCTGAATTACCAGCACTCATTGTATCTGTGATGAGAGCAGGTCCAGGATTAGGTGGTATTTCTCCTTCACAAGCCGACTATTTTCAAGCGACTCGTGGTGGTGGAAATGGGGACTATCATGTGGTTGTTTTAGCTCCAGAATCGATTCAAGAAACAGTTGATTTAATTAAACAAGGTTTTGATATTGCTGATCAATATCGTAATCCTGTCATGGTTTTAGTGGATGGTCTTATTGGGCAAATGATGGAATCTGTTGACATGGATAAACCAGTTAAAAAACGTCATTTAGAACCTAAAACTTACGCGACAACTGGTACGAAAAATCATCCAGGACGTAATATTATCAATTCACTTGGTTTAGATCCTTATTACCTTGAGCAACATAACTATCATTTGCGTGATAAATATAGAGAGGTTATTAAGCATGAAACTCAAGTTGAATTGATCAACATGGAAAAAGCGGATTATGTTATTGTTGCTTATGGAACGATGGCGAGAATTTCTCGTTCAGCGATTGAAACGCTAAAAGAAAAAGGCATTAATGTCGGTATGATTCGACCGATTACACTTTGGCCATATCCGAAGAAAGCATTTGATTTGATTCCGAAAGATTGTAAAGGAATTTTAGTCACTGAAATGAGTATGGGTCAAATGTTAGATGATGTTTTAATTTCAAATAAAGGTCGTCATCAAGTTGCATTCTATGGTCGTCCAGGAGGTATTGTTCCGGAACCTGAAGAAGTGGTTGATGCGATATTAAATTATGATAAGTGGGTGGTGGAACAATGATTAAGTATGAGCGATCAAAAGGCTTAACAGATGTTAATACTCACTATTGTCCAGGTTGTACCCATGGTATTTTGCATAAATTAGTTGCAGAAGTTCTTGAAGAACTCAATGTATTAGATCATACCGTAGGTATTGCATCGGTTGGATGTTCTGTGTTTAGTTATGAATATTTCAATTGTGATTTCCAACAAGCACCTCATGGACGTGCATGTGCACTGGCTACAGGTGTTAAAAGAGTTTTACCAGATAATGTAGTCTTTACTTATCAAGGTGATGGCGATTTAGCATCCATTGGAATTGCTGAGACAATTCATGCAGCTAATCGTGGTGAAAATATTACGGTGATTTTAGCGAATAATGCAACTTATGGCATGACGGGTGGTCAAATGGCTCCCACAACATTATTAGGACAAAAAGCTACCACTGCACAAGATGGACGTAACACAATTCAACATGGTAACCCCATGCACATTTCTGAATTATTTGCGACGATCGATCGTGCAGCTTATGTTGAAAGAGTGGCTTTGACTGATATTGGCAATATTCGTAAAGCGAAGAAAGCCATTAAAAAAGCATTTACGTATCAAATCGAGAAAAAAGGTTTCACATTAATTGAAGTTGTTTCCACATGTCCGGTAAACTGGGGAATGAAACCAAGAGAAGCTTTGGATTGGGCAAAAGAACACATGATTCCTGTCTATCCACTCGGCGTTTATAAGGATATTGAACAAAATGATTAGAACGATTCGTATTGCAGGTTTTGGTGGTCAAGGTGTCATGTTAACCGGACAACTCATGGCACATGCAGCAAACAAACAAGGACTGTATAGTCTTTGGGTTCCAACCTATGGACCTGAAACACGTGG
>DITP01000075.1:0-547 GCA_002422135.1 Acholeplasmataceae bacterium UBA6181 | reverse complement strand
CTAAAACCAACAGATTATCATATCTATGGCATTTCAATGAATGATATCGCAGCTGAACTTGATGTACCTCAAGTAGCCAATATGGTGATGCTTGGTGCATATTTAAAGAAAGTCGATATTTTTAAGGAAGAAGTCATTATGGAATCTCTTAAGTATTTTCTTGGAGAAAAAAAGGTTGGATTATTACCTGTAAATCAAGAAGCCTTAGCGCGAGGATTTGAATCCATTTAATGAATAAGGCGATGTTTCAATTGGAGCATCGCTTTTTTGTCATGGATATAATTGAAAAATTCATGCTATAATAACAAATAAGATAATAAAGAAAGATGATAGGTGACATTATGAAACTCGACTATAAAAAAGTGTTTTATGTGGGTCTCGCATTTTTTATCATTACGATTTTTTGGCAAACTTATGATTCAATTATTACGAAGATTTTAATTGATAAATTTGGTTTAAATCAAACATGGTCTGGTGTTGTGATGGCACTGGATAACGTCTTGGCATTATTCATGTTACCGCTCTTTGGAGCGCTTTCCGACAAAAC
>DITP01000017.1:2050-5274 GCA_002422135.1 Acholeplasmataceae bacterium UBA6181 | reverse complement strand
AAAGGAGTAATCATATGATAAAAACGCGAGTGTTTTCAAATATCGATAATACAATTAAATACGGTTTCATCTATGATAAAGAAAAGGTTAGTACAATTACCATAGATGACATTCTTTCGGAAGTGTCTAAAAGCATTTTGATTTATGATACCAAAGGAACTGTATTTTACGATTTCGCATCAAAAGCATCAAAATTAATGAATAATCCAATGGTGGTTTTTGCAGCATTATTAAACCATAAAATGCTTCAAGAACTAAAGTCTAAAGGTATTGTATCTGGATTTTATCGCTCAACTTCAAAAGATATCGATGTAGCAATGGCAATCGTTGATAAAACCAAGGCTTATTTAATTGTTGATTCAAAACATATCATCAAAATTAGCGATCAAAAAGTTGCATCTGAACTTTTCCAATTTATGAATCATGTTTTATGGAGTCGTGCTGATTTTGAAGTATTAAATAATAGTTCACCTAAGAAAATCAACGAGATTCGATTAAGTGTCGTTATCCCATCATTTCATGCTTTGTCATCTAAAACGAATTTTAATGACGATTTGGTTCAGTTTGGAACTCAAGATTTTAGTTCACCACAGATAGCAATGTTATCTCAACCTAAAGATATAGAAAAAGATGCATACATTATTAATCAAAGCATATCAAGTCTTTGCGGAATCAATAACGAGTTTTATGTTAAACTTTTTGATGATATGTATGCACCCATAGGTAGTGACATTAAACATTTAGTAATTGGTAGAAGCTTTAATGATTCAAAGATTGGATCGCTTATTGATAAGAATATTTGGTTTGATGGCAAAAAAAGAATCATTGAAAAGGAAAAAGAATTTTCATCATCTTTATACAAACCTGTCGATGAGTATAAAACATTTGAACCAGACTTCGATCAAATCTATAAACAGCAAGTTAATGAAATCTATGGGACCGTTAAAATTAATGTAGATGTTAAACCCATGGTGATTGATGCATCTTATCAAATTAGTGCGAAATATAAAAAGAGATCCGATACTGAAAAATTATTGGCTGAAAATTTAAATAAATTGAAGAAACTTGCAGACGATGATAATGTAAAGATTATCGATAGTATCATCAATACTAAGTTGCTGCTAGAACGTATTAATAAATACAATAAATTTTTAAGTCTAAATGAATTTGGTGAGGAGACACTAAAGAATAAAAAAGCGAATGTCTCTAAGATTAATATTGGTAAAGAAGAGATTTCAGTCCCACAAGAACTACTTGGGAAGCTATACACAAAATCGAACAAACAATTCCTTGCTATAAAAGATGAAACCATGATTTCTGATGCTAAGAAATGGTTAAGCGAAAATAACCAAGAAGCAACTTTGGTGCTTGGCAATGAATGACAAAAAGATCAATGTCACCATTTCTAAAGATGCTCAAATATTTCTTGAAACAGATAATTTTAAGGGTGAATCTTGTGTGGAGGCTATTAAAGAACTATTTGAGCAATTCCTTGAGATTGAAAACTTTGAGCACACCTCTGAGTTTTATGAAAAAGATGAAGAACTGAAAATCGAGGTGAATCTTAAATGAGTAGCATTGTTAGAAATATCAATTTGCATCTTATTTGTGCAAGTCATCTACTACCCAAAGAACAAATGATTGAGAGTTTCATGAATACCATAAATGAAATGAATTTAAAAGTAACAAACAACACATTAGTTTTTGGTAATGGAAAGTCAGCTAAATTAACAGTTGGAGAACGTATAGTCATTCAT
This sequence comes from Acholeplasmataceae bacterium UBA6181, assembly GCA_002422135.1. GTDB lineage: Bacteria > Bacillota_I > Bacilli_A > Acholeplasmatales > Acholeplasmataceae > UBA6181. The sequence continues at coordinate 3,517 of DITP01000017.1, read as the reverse complement.
ACAGACTCTAATCATGTCGGAACTATTCAGCACCAAATAGACAGTTTAAGAGAGTTGTTTACCAAAAGAGCTATGGTAGCTCAAAAAAACTATCAAGATGATTTGCTTGAACAATCATATCGTACTCGTCGAGAACAGCATGATGCAATAGAGCTAAAGAACATCATTGATCAGATAGATAAAAAGATTTTACAATCAGAAGAAGCTCTTAGAATACAGCAACTACCTTCTTGTGAAGCATTGGTTGAAGAACTAAAAATTTCTGCAGTTAATAAAGGTTATGAAGTGATTCAAACACAAAACCAGGATAATGTCCAGCTGCAGTTTGTTAGGAGACAGTATTGATTACCTTTAATGTTCATCATATCGCTCACAACTCAAAAATATATGGTCCAAGTAATCGTGATGTTATTTGGTTTAAAGGTTGCCATATTCGTTGTAAAGGCTGTATAAATCCACAACTATGGTCGTTTGATAAAGAGAATGAAATGAAGTTAATCGATGTTCTTAATAATGTTGAAGCAAATGATATTACACTGTTGGGTGGAGAACCACTGGATCAAGAATATTTGTTAGAGCTCATAGTGGAATTAAAGAAACGTGACATTGGAATTATCTTATTTACTGGATACTCGTATAAAGAACTGACAGGTAGAAAACTACAAACTGTAAAATTATGTGACGTTGTGATTTCAGAACCCTTCGATATCAATAAAAAAGATGATTCACTTTACTTAAGAGGTTCTTCAAATCAAATACTTACGTTTAATACCAATAGATATCAGCATAGTGATTTCCTTGAAAAAACAGAATATGAACTGGTAATCAATGACACGCTTGAATTCAGAGGTAGGAAAAACATCTCATTTATTGAAGAACTACTAAAATAAATATTGTAAATAATGACATCAGGCAAACGCTTGGTGTTTTTATATGAATAACCTGTTCATTACCGATAATCTATGTTAGTGGGTATGTGAACGATATTGTCAATGATAATTAAAGTCAGTTAATATTACTTAACAACATGTTCATGTATCAATTGAATTTATTCAAAACGTCGCCACTGGTTGACTATGACAGAATTTAATGCCAGGTTATAATAGAGAGGTGAGCAAAGGGTGAGCGACTTACCCCCTCTAAAGGAGCAAAAGTTTTGGCAAGGGTATTAGATTCATTTGAACGATGGGAAAACCAAGGTACATTAAAGGAAAAATTAAGAATAGTTGAAGAATTGGTTTCTAAAAATGTTATCCAAGAAAAGATTGCAAATGTGTTAGGTATCTCGGAAAAAACATTACAAAAGCTTAAAAACAAACATGTTGAATTTGCTAGAGCATTTGCTAAAGGCGAGCTTGATATGAAAGATAGTCTGATTGGTTCAATATACAAAAAAGCGATGGGTTTTGAACATGAAGATATCCAAACACTCATTGAAGAGCAAAATGGCAGATCCAAGAAGAAGAT
>DITP01000017.1:0-1998 GCA_002422135.1 Acholeplasmataceae bacterium UBA6181 | reverse complement strand
TCAATGATCGAAAAGATGAACTTGACTTAATGGAAAGAAGACTCAACGAAAAAGTAGACGAATGGGTACTTGAGGATCATAAGGAAAAGGATGACGAAGATGGAAATTGATATTGGATATATCATGGATAGCCATACCCCGATGTACTATAAAGCGATGATGCTTTGTCAATATGCCGATGATATGGTTTTTGGTAAACTGATTGGAAGAATGAAAGAAGATTATCATAGGCTTAGAAAATCAGATATCGTCTTTATCAATTATAGGAAAGAGTTATTCAACTATCAAATAACGGTGTCAAAGTTTAGCGAAGATTATTGTGAACTTACAGCAATTGATTACAAAGCATTCAAAGAAGTTGATCAGCTGATCGAATTTGTAAGAAGCATTCAAAATTATATGTGTGAAGAACGGTATATTCTAGAAAACAAAGTCTTTGGAGCACCTGAAATATTTAAATCATAGCAAAATCCATTTATAAAACAACATCGTCACAAAAGGGTATATTTTGCCTTTTGTGGCGTTTTTAATTTAGTTTGAATAACTGAATCGATAGAATGGAAACTTTCGGGTAAGAGAAAGTAATAGATTGTAAGTAAAATATATTTTATTAATTGCCCCCCGGGTTGACTTAATTCCCATGCTCAGGGTACCGTACAGGTGGGACGTCCGAAATGCGCGGAACCCAATTTTTGAGAACTTGAAATCACTGCTTCAAGTGATAAATCCGAAGCAAATATGAAATATATTTATAAAATACATCTCAAAAGGAACGGTTTCTATTGTATATTTGTTTTATTTGTAATATACTAATGGTAATTAAGACAAAAAACGAGGTGCACAATGAATAAAAAACCTTACTCATCAGCGATAAAGAAAACCCCATATAAGTATTTTATTTCGAAAAAAATAGCTAAACTTATGTTTAGTGGTCAAGACCGAAATGAGGTTTATCATGAGTGTTTTGAGAATAACTTAATAGGCATCGATTCTGAACAAAGAAGAAGAGAAATAACAAATGTCGTTTACAGTAGACTACTTACATTTGACACTTACTTATTAAAAGAGTTTTTAGAAAGTGATATAACAACATCCAAGTTTCTTCTAGTATATGCCATTGCAAAATCTGATTCATTATTCTTTGATTTTATGTATGAGATTTATAGGGAGTCTCTAATTGGAATTAAAAACTTTATTTCAATAGATGACTTTGATAACTTCTTTATATCCAAACAAGAGTTTGACCCGATTGTATCAAAATGGGGTCATTTTACACTTGAGTGTTTGACTAAGGGTTATCGGAATATATTAGTTGAATCAGGGATAGGGAAGAGAGTTGCAAGAAATATTGAATCAATTAAAGTCATCATCCATCCCGATGTTAAAAACTATATTATAAAAATTGGCGACTATGAATATCTAAGAGCCATTACAGGGGAGAAGTAATATGGATAGAAATCTTTCTGAACGTTTTAATGAACTTGAAAATCGAATGGTAAGTATTGAATCTTTAACGAAATATGGTACAGCAAATGATATGAAATTTTATATTTTTGACTATGATCCAAAAGATGAATTACGTATACGTAAGGAAGTTCTTAAATTGAAGAACAATAATCCTGAAATAATTGAGTTTGATTTATACGAAATGCTACTTGAGATAATCGAAAAAGAAGGGTATTTGGATACAATTAAATCCATGGAAAAAGACTACCCATCTGAGGTCATGTTAAGTGCGATTTTTCAACCATTGCTTGCTATTGAGGAAGAAAACAATCCAATCATCTCAATCTTTAAAAACATAGCTTCTGATGATGGAACAAGAATCATATTGATAACAGGTGTAGGTAAAGCATATCCAATTATCAGAAGCCATTCTATTTTAAACAACTTGCAGAGTGTTTTCAAAAACAATCCAGTGGTTATGATGTATCCAGGAAAATATGAAGTTAGAAAAAAAATGACACTTAGATTATTTGATAAGCTTGACGATGATAA
>DITP01000018.1 GCA_002422135.1 Acholeplasmataceae bacterium UBA6181 | reverse complement strand
TATACAATCTACCTAATCGGGGTCGTCCATATTGAGGGTATTTTGGAAGAATAAAAACGTTTACATAGGTAATTTAGAGGGTAAAAGAGATAGCGTGTTTATCCCCTTAACTAAGGTGGATAGAGGGTATTTAAGAGGTGCTTTTGTAGAAAAAAGAGAAAAAAAATATAAATTTCTTCAAAACGACACCATTTTCATGCAAAACATCATACTTATTCGTGTATTTAAAAAGCGAATCTATTCAAGTTTTATGGTTTTTTGCTATAATGAATCCATATGCTCAATCAGGAAGGACCTCTTATGAAGAAAAAATTAAAAATGACGACGTTTAAAAAAGTTTTGATCATCATCTTGATCAGTTATTTAATGCTTACTGTACTGCCAAGACCACAAAGCGTAGAGGGTGAAAATACACTGAGAAAAGAATCCTTTGGAAGTCCGATCTTGATTGCCCATGGTGGAGGAAATCATGAATTTCCAGATAATACATTGGAAGCATTCTATAATGCATATTCGATTGATGATAGAGTCATGATGGAAACCGATGTGAATCTGACAAAGGATGGTGTGGTGATTTTATCCCATGATACGACATTGGATCGAAAGACTAACTTGACAAACGCTTTGATCATTGAAACCAATTATGCAGATTTAGTCAGTGATGAAGTTGATTTTGCGTATCAGAATGAGGTTGTTCCCAATTCGAATGGATTTAATGTATCTGGAGAATTCAACACCTATAAAAATTATTCAGATGAAACGGTGACACCCTTGGATGTCACCTATCCTGATGGGGTTGTAGCAAGACATGAAACAAAGTTTTTAGTGACGACATTAGAAGATCTGATTACCTCATTTCCTGATAATCCAATCAATGTCGAAATCAAGCAAACCGGTGATACAGGACTTCTTGCTTTAGCTGCTGTTGTTTCACTCTTAAAAGATTTAGATGATGCCTACAATACCTATGACCGTGTCGTACTGGTGACGTTCCACAGTGAAGTCTATGAACAAATGAAGGTCTATCAAAAGGATGGACATCCAGAGCTCATGATCGCACCTGAAACCAATGGTGTGATCAAGTTTTATGCACTCTTTTTAACTGGATTGACGGTATTCTTCAATGAACCGATTGCTGTCCTTCAAATACCGACTGAACAATATGGATTAAGCCTTTCTACCAAAGCAATCATTAGAATCGCACACAGACATAACATCGCTGTGCATTATTGGACGATTGATGATGCCGATGAGATGAGAAGATTACTAGATAACGGTGCAGACGGCATCATGACCAACCGGCCATCTATTTTAAAAGAAGTATTGAATAGTTATATCGATTAAGCCAGCAATGGCTTTTTTCTTTCATGAATCCAATCAATCTTAGAAACTGCATGATAAAATAGAATTGGTTCTAAAGCAAGGTAAACACATGAAAATTCAAAAGAAAAAGATATTCTTCATTTTATCGATCATCATGACATTGATCATCTGGATCAATTCTTTTTTGCCTGCAGATATATCTGGTGCACAAAGCGGATGGGTTGTCGGGATGGTTCAATCAATCTTAGATTTATTTAATATAGAAGTTGGTGTGGATATACTATCGTTATGGGTAAGAAAGCTTGCTCATTTCACTGAGTTTATGATTCTTGGAATCTTATGGTTTTTCACCATTCATGAATATCAGAACAACATGAAAAAGAGTGTCATTTACGTCATAATCATTTCAGTTACTACTGCAATCCTTGATGAAACGATACAGTTATTTTCAGAAGGCAGAGCATTTTCAATCCTTGATATCGGTATTGATACGTTAGGAGTTTTGTTTGGTTTATTATTATGTCTTATATTCAAGGTAATGATTCACGAAAAAGGAGAATCAACAGATGATCAGATTATTAAACTTTGAAGATGACTTCAAACAAGCTGCTAATATCCTCTATCAGACAGATCCATTCATCTTTCCATTTCTATTTGGTAAACCTGAAAAAGCAAATATTGGATTATCTAAACTGATGTCTTTGCCAAACAATAGTTTTTCTTATCTATATACCCATGTCTATGTGGATTCTGGATTGATCAAGGGATTGTTAATCGAAACGAATCCATTAGATCAGTTGGATGAAGAAAAAGACTTTAAAGTATCTTTCAAGCCAAGTTCATTACTCAGAATGTTGGTGGGTCAACTCTTTTTATACCCAATCTTAAAACATCACCAAGAAGGCAGATACATTCAAAATGTGTGCGTGGATGCCCCTTATAGAGGTCAAGGGATTGGTAAAGAACTCCTTGAGGATTCGATTAAAAGAGCGAAACAAGACCAGATTAAGGCTCTTTATTTGGATGTTTCCATCAAGAACCCAAGAGCAAAGAAACTATACGAGAGTTATGGATTCGTAGTGGTTAAAAAGAGAAAAATATGGGGAATCATTCCGGTAACGTATGCAATGATCAAACGTATGGAATAAATAAAAACCAGTTCGGGTGAACTGGTTATCTCTTTTTATTGAGTGATGATCCAGGTGGAAGATGATGATCTCTTCTATATAAGTCAAAGAATAATTGTTGAACTTTTGAATCGATTTCAAAATGAAATACCTCAGCATGACAATACATGCATCTTGGTTTTTCGGTTAGTAGAGTATATTCTTTTTCCTTAACTTGGCAAGTGACAAATTCAATAGAAACAATATGTTCAACCCACTTGTCACACTCAGTACAAAATACCTTAGATTCCATGATTTTAAACCCCCTTTGTGCTATTAAACCCATCATACCACGAATAAAAATTGAATGAAATCACTATGTGTGTTTATATGAAATAATTTTGAATAATGATTT
>DITP01000086.1 GCA_002422135.1 Acholeplasmataceae bacterium UBA6181 | reverse complement strand
TCACCCATTAAGAAGAAAGCAGTTTTGTCTGCAATACGTGCAGCTTGTTGCATATTATGCGTCACAATAACAATTGTATAATTCTTCTTTAATTCTACCACGAGATCTTCAATTTTAAGTGTTGCAACAGGATCTAGCGCGGATGTAGGTTCATCCATTAAAATCACATCTGGTTTCATCGCAATCGTTCTTGCTATACAAAGTCTTTGTTGTTGGCCACCTGAAAGTGATAATGCTGATTCTTTCAAACGATCCTTTACTTCTTCATAAAGTGCTGCTTGTTTTAAAGATTCTTCAACAATTTCCTTTAATTTTTGTTTATCTTTAATACCTTGGCATCTCGGGCCATAGGCAATGTTATCAAAAATACTCATCGGAAATGGATTTGGTTTCTGGAAAACCATGCCCACATGTGTTCTTAGATTTATCACATCCATTGATTGGTCATAAATATTTTGTTCATAATAATTAATAGATCCATCCAAATGACATTCATCAATCAAATCGTTCATGCGATTGAGGGCACGTAAAAATGTCGATTTACCACATCCTGATGGTCCAATAAGTGCCGTGATTTGATTTTTGTAAATAGGAATTTCAATATTTTTTAATGCTTGTTTATCTCCATAAAACAGGTTTAAATCTTTAACATCAAATACGATAGGTTCATTCACTTTTTAACACCTTGCTTTCTAAGCATTCTTTTTGATAGTAACTTAATTGAAATATTTAAAACAAGTACAATAGCTAAAATAATTAGCGCAATAGTTGATGATAGTTCAATATTAGCTGGTTCATCGGTCATCATTGACCAGATATGAACTGCAAGTGATGTCGATTTTTCAGTTATACGAATATCATCTTTCACTGCTGTTCCAATGGCAAACACTAATGCGGCACTCTCGCCAATGATTCGACCAATCGCTAGAAGTGTAGCTGTTAATATACCAGCAGTCGCATTTGGTAAAACTACTCTAAATGTTGTTTGCGTTTGACTAGCCCCTAATGCTAATGATGCATATCGGTAGTCATCAGGCACTACTTTTAAACTTTCTTCAGTGGTTCTGATAATTACTGGTAATAAAATGACGGTTAACGTTAAGGCTCCAGATATGATATTTGCTCCTGTAGCATCAGTTAATCGAATGGTCAAAGGAACAAATACAGCTAGCCCCATAAGACCATAAATAATGGATGGTATCCCTGTTAGGGTTTCAATCATCTGTCTTAAAAATCGAGTAAATCGATTATTTTTTGCATATTCTGTTAAGTAGATAGCCGCTCCAATACCAATCGGTAATGCAAAGATTAATGTTAAAACAATTAAATATAAAGTGGTTATAATAGAGCCTCGAATACCTCCACCTGTAGTTGAAAATTCGAGTTCTCGAAAACTATTTTGAGCATCTAGCACATCAATCATGTTTTCTGCGCCGTGAATGGCAAGTGCAGATGATGCACCTTCAAAAGCAAACCTAATGACTTGATAATCCTCTTTTAAGGCTATATCTTCAATACCTACCCCTTTATTATTTAAAGCATTTAAAGGGGAATCAGGATGAATGTAGGTCACAAAAACTGATGTTCCTCCAATCATATTTTCGCCATCTTTTAATGCAAGTCCCCATTTTGATGAATAATATGTATCTTCACCAAAATTGATGGATGTTGTAAAATTCCCAGGGCTTTGATCTTCTTTCAAATCTGCAATATAAGTCACAGATTGATAATTGTGTGTAATCAAGTCCCAGCTTATCAATCGGTATCCTTTTTGGAAGACAAAGAATACAATTCCTAATAAGACGACAATCGAGATGAGGGAAGATAAATAGGTTAAGCTTTGCATTGTGACATCGTATATTTTTCGTTTACTTGACATCCACATTCCCCACCTTTCGTTTAATAAAATTGAGGATTATGTTTGTTAAGATAATGACAACAATCAATATAATACCGACTGAAAAACGGATGTCATAATCTAATCCCGTCGTTTCTTTCATTCCTTCAAGCATAATTGTAGTGAGTGTGGAAGTCGTATCAAGTAAATCAAATGAATAGCCTGATCTTCTACCACCAGCAACGAGTGAAACTGCAGTAGCTTCACCTAAAGCTCGACCAATGCCTAAAATAGCTGAAGTAAAGATTCCAGATTTCGCTGCAAATAGTACTACTTTAAAATGTGTTTGTGTTTTACTTGCTCCAAGTGCTAAAGATCCTTCTTCTAAATTTTTATCAACACTTCTTATGGCAACTTCTGAAATGGAAGTTATTGTAGGAATGGTCATAATCGCTAAAACAATAACTGAGGCTAACATGGAGTTCCCACCTTTGGATTGATATCCTAATGTAGCACTCAATTGGTATACAAGGTTTAATATAATTCCTGCTCCAAAAAGGCCATAAATAATAGATGGGATTGATGCGAGTAATTCAATCACCGTTCTTAAAATGTTAGATAATCTTTTAGGAGCTACTTTAGCAATAAACAAAGCCGTTAATACACCAATTGGGAAAGATAGAACCAATGATAATAGCGCAATCATTAAAGTGCTCACAATGATAAACCCAATACTATATAAATTTGAATTAAAAGCTTCACCAATAAGCCACGTATCACCAGTTAAAAATGGAACTAAAGATACTGTTCCTAAACCATTATTTGTTGTAATAAAGGGCTTAACCCCTTTAACCAAAATTGTTCCGGCAACGATAAAAATAAAAGATGAGGAAAGTAAAGCGAAGGCTAAAAGAATCGCTTTAACAATTTGATCTTTCATCTTCTTTTGTTTATTTTGCTTGATTACTGGAAGATTTATAGGTTGCATAATTCACCTCTTTCAAGCAAGAAAAGACCACAAGGGTCTTTTTGCTGGATTATTTAAAAACACGGTTAATCGAGTAAATCACTCCATGTTGCATAAGTTCCATCATAAATCTTTTTAAGGTCGTCAGCGGTGACATTATCAAGAGGATTATCTTTATGCGCAATTGCTACAATTGCATCCCATGCGAGTTGTCCCATGTTTTGTGCTTCAACGCCAACTTTTTCAGCATCTTTAAAGTAACGTGATGCAAATCCTACATCCTTACCCACTGAAGTATCTTTGATTGCTGGATCTTGAGTACGTTTGTAAGCATCCCCAGAACCTGTATGATCATGTTCAGCAGTGAAATTCCCAGCTTTAGATACGAATGAATTTGTTAAAGCTTCTGCAATTTTTTGAATAGAGTCTGACCCGCCAAAACGAACCACAACTCCTGAATTATCTTGTTGAGTGATTGGGTGATTTGCTTTAATATCATCCCATGATTGTGTCGCAGGTAAACCGATAGCACCATTATTATTGATGATATCTTGAGCATCTGTAGTTCCTAAAAATGCGATAAATGCATTAACTAAAGCTTCAATTGTTTCATTTGCATAATCACCAGCATCTCTCGTCATCCACATGAATGGTCTTTTTAATCCATATGTGTCATTAATAACGTTGGCTAATGTTGGTTCAACACCTTCAAAATTTAATGCTTTAATCGTATTATTTACGCTTGAGAGTGATACATATCCAATTCCGAATTGGTCAGTTGTCATGGATGTCATGATTCCAGTGTTGTCTTTGATAACGAACCCACTTACTAAAAGGCTGTCATTTGTTGCTGCTTCAGCAAATCCGATACCTTCCATAAAGCCTGCTCTCGTTCCTGATGTTGTATCTCTTGTATATACAGTTATATTTTTTGTTTCATCAAAACTATCTTCTGTACTTGTACATGCAGATAATGTTAAGGCAAGAACTAATAAAGTTATTCCAAATAATTTTTTCATAAATATCTCCTTTTTTGTTTTACGTATTTAGTATATAAAAATAAAAAAAACGGAGATACCAAATCTCCGTAAGACTTCTGTAAAAATTATGTAAATTAGATTATTTCCCTATTTTTTGATTAAGTCTTCGATAAGCAAAATAAAGTAAGACTATAGCTAATAGGACTGAACCAAGCATAATCCATATCATGGATACATCGGTACCTAGTAATCCAATCTCTGTTGTTCCATAGTAAACACTAATTTCCTTCATAGCTTCATCTGGTATTAATGTACTTAATTCTTCATAAGGTCCTTTTAATAATACACTCTTTAAAATAATTGCCATATGCGTAAATGGGACAAGTGATGCAACATAAGCCATGGATTTTCCGAGAACAACTAAAGGCATATAGATACCACTGACAAACCCAATAAGAGTTCCTAAAATTCCCGACATTGTCCCAAAAGCATTAACGGATTTTAAAAGTGTTGTGATAAAAATCATGATTGAAGAGGAAATAAATGTAAATAAAAATATGTAGAG
>DITP01000081.1 GCA_002422135.1 Acholeplasmataceae bacterium UBA6181 | reverse complement strand
GCATTATGGTTTTATGGGTTGTTATATGTGTTGGTTGTTATGTTTCCAATCATGAGGAAAATGGAATAAATAGCAAAGATGAGGGTGTGGGGAAATATGCTTAAAGAAAAAGTATTTAGATTGATAGATTTAATTATCTTTTTTAATGTTTTTATGTTTGCGGGAGCAGGCTTTTTCATGATCAGCACAAATATACCAGCTGCTTTATTATCATTTGGAATCTGTTTGTTTAATATTGGATATATTGTGATGATGATCAGATTACGTCTTAAGTATAATAAAGAATTCATTCGGAACATCGAACAAGAAATTAAATCAGAAGAAAAAATTGATGCATCCAGTAAGAAAACATTTAATACAACGAAACAAGTCATGCTTGAAAATCGTATAGAAGATGAAATTATGGACAATTATCCTGATGCAAAAATAATTAGAAATGCTTATATACCAAAGAATGATGATACTTTTTCAGAGATTGATTTGATTGCTATCCATAAAACAGGAATATATATTATTGAGTCCAAAAACATTACTGGAAAGATTATTGGAGGATGGAAGGATGAAACTTTGCAAATTCAACATCCTGGTGGTAAAGAATACACCATTCAAAATCCAATACAACAAAATACATCACATTATAAAAACCTTAAAAACCTATTAGGGATGGATGGTAAATACTTCAGAAGTATTATTGTTCTTGGAGACTTAGCATATTTTAAGGATTTTAAGGATGTTCCTTTTTTTGCAAACGTTTGTCATGTGAAAAACCTAGCTAAATCAATGGATAGGCTTTCAAAAAAAATCGGATTAGAACTTAATGACAGCCTTGTCAATAGAACCTACGAAGATTTATTAAAATTTGCACAAAAAACTGATGAAATTGCTGAAAAACACATTGGTAATATAAAAAACAACAAACTTAACCATTCTTTATAGAGCGGGGGAACTATAATGAACAAGTTTATATCAAATAGCTCTAATGAGAAATTTATAGATCATATGAGGAAATCTCTCAACGAATGTGAAGCATTCTCTTTTTCTGTTAGCTTCATCAAAAGGGCAGGTCTTTTACTTTTTTTAAATGAAATGGAAAAAGCTTTGTCTCGTGGTGCTAAAGGTAGAGTTTTGACATCGACTTATCAAAATTTTACTGACATTGCTTCACTGAATATCTTTCTCGAATTGATGAAGAAGTATGATAATTTTGAATGTCATTTAGAAATGGAATCATTAAACGGAAGTGGGTTTCATACAAAAGGGTATTTATTTGTTTTTAAAGATACTTATGAAATGATTGTTGGTTCAACAAACATCACCAGATTTGCTTTGCTGAAAAATATAGAATGGAACTTAAGTGTCGTGCAGAATGAAAAATCTGTAGCATACGATGAAATTGTTAGTGAATTTGCAGAATTATGGGAAGAAACTACATTACTGAGCTCTGCGATGATCAAGGAATATGCAACACTCATAGAATATTCAATTGAAAAATGGGATATGGATTATTTTAATGACTTCATTGATATTCGGCCTAATTACATGCAGAAAAAAGCACTTAAGGAACTCAGAAGATATCGGGATCAAGGTGTAACTAGAGCTCTTGTTGTAGCCGCAACCGGTTCAGGAAAAACACATTTGGCAGCTTTTGATGCAAGAAATTTTGGAGCAACTAAACTGCTTTTTGTTGTTCATAGAGAAAACATTTTAATGGAAGCAATGAAAACATTTGCTAGTATATTTGGGAACAATTATACATATGGATTGTTTACAGGAAACTCAAAGAATATGGATTCAGATTTCTTATTTGCAACCAATGTTATGATGCATAATAACTTAAACCTATTCGATAAGAAAGAGTACAATTACATAGTTGTTGATGAGGTTCACCATGCTGCAGCTGCTTCCTATAGATCTATCATCAATTATTATCAGCCAGAATTTCTATTAGGATTGACTGCAACTCCAGATAGAATGGATAACCAAAGTGTATACGAGATTTTTGACAAAAATATCCCATTTGATCTGAGGCTGCGTGATGCGATCATCAATGATCTTGTTGTTCCGTTTCACTACTATGGAATTAGGGATACTTTGGTTAACTATGGTGAAGTAGATAGCTATAAACTTATCAAAGATATTGCAAAGAACGAGAACTGTGACTTTATTCATACCGAAATTCAAAGACATAAGCCTACAGGGAAACTAAAAGCTGTTGCATTTTGCATCAGTGTTGAACATGCGAGACAAATGTCTGAAAATATGAGATTGCTTGGTTATTCAACCATCAGTCTAACTGGAAATAATCAAATTGGAGAAAGAATTAAAGCTTTTCATGATCTTCAAGATGATCAGCACAGTTTGGAAATTATTTTCACTGTCGACATTCTCAATGAAGGTGTCGATATACCTGCAATAAATATGGTTTTATTCTTAAGACCAACTGAATCATCTATCGTGTTTTTACAGCAATTAGGTAGAGGACTTAGAAAATATGTCAATAAACCATTTTTGACGGTACTCGATTTTATCGGAAACTCTTATAAACGTGGAGTTCAGATCATTCAAGCACTAGGTACCCTAACCAGAAGCACAATCATAGAAAAAAAATTACTCATCGATTTAGTTGCCGATAATTTTAATTCACTTGATATTCCAGGTTTATCAATCAATTTCGACAAATTAAGTCGGGAAGAAATCACCGAGTACATACAGAATACCAACTTTAATGTGCGTAACTACCTAGAAAGTGATTATAAAAACTTTAAACGATTCATAAATTCTGTATCCTATCCATCTCACATGGATTATTTAAACAATGATTTTGCTCCAAATCTCATGCGATTCATGAAGTCGAAGCTAGGTGGTAAAAAGAACGCATCATATTATAACTTTTTACTACAAATTGGAGAAATAGTACCACAGTATTCAGAAATAGAAATCAAGTTTATCGAATATTTGTCAAATATGTTACCACTAATCAGATATTATGAGTTTTTGATAATTCAGTTATTATTAAATCACGAAAAATTGAATGAACTTCAGCTGATTGAACTGATTAAAGAACGCAACCTTATTTTTAGGGAAAATCAATTTAACAATGCTTTACTCAATCTTCAAAGCCAATTCTTATCAGAGGCAGAAAAACAAACTACAGTACCTTATATAATTTTAAACAATAGTTTTTATGAACTTAACGTCAATAGAACAGATATTGAGTTTATTAGTTTTATTCATGATCTTTTATCATATGGCCTAACAAGATTTGAAGAGGAGTTTGGAAATAATGCAGATGACTTCAAATTGTACGGAAACTATACAACAGAGCAATTCATGATGGCAAAGTGTGAAAGTACTTATAGCTATTATAAGGGTACAAAAATCGAGAAGGATGGTACAGTGTATATTTTAGCCAACCTAAAAAAAGAAGAAACACAGCTTGAACATTTAAAATATCATGATTTCTTTATTGGAAACAACATATTTCAATGGGAAAGTGAAACAAATACGACGATTGAAAATCATCGAGGACTCATTGACTCGAAAATTGCGCATTTATTTATTCGGAAAACAAAACAAGAAGATGGGATTACTCTTCCTTATACATATATTGGTACGGGTCATTTAAAAAATCCTAGAGTATCATCAAACATTAAACACTCATTGTTGTTTGATATTGAACTCGATCATCCAATTCCCAATTATTTAGAATTTGATTTTTCAATTGATATTAATCAGGAGAAATTTGAATGAAAAAGCAAATTCGTGTCGTAGCAGCAATTATCAATGATGGAACTAAATATTTTTGTGCACAAAGAAAAGATCATGGAGAACTTGCGAAAAAATGGGAGTTCCCCGGTGGAAAAATTGAAGTTGGTGAGTCTCCGGAAGCTGCATTAGTGCGTGAAATAAAAGAAGAATTAAATCTGATCATAGAAACTGAAAAGTTTATAACGACAATTCATCATGAATACCAATCATTTAACCTAATAATGTCATGTTATAAATGTAAAATTGTATCGGGAGAAATTAAATTATTAGAGCACCTTGATTATCAATGGTTGACCGTTGAACAAATGAAACATTATGATTTTGCAGCAGCTGATATTCCAATTTTTGGGTTTTTAGAGTGATGAATTTTTGATGCAAATCATGCATGTGAAACTCATTAAAAGTTTAAATAAAAAATTATTATTTGTGAGGTATAAATATGAATCAAATAACTCTTAAAGAAGTAACCAACGAAAACTTCAGATCAATCATTAAACTCAGTGACACCCTCACTGAAGCTCAAAAGAAATGTGTTGCTGCCAACGTCACATCACTTGCTCAAGCTTACTTGAATCAAGATGTGGCTTGGCCGCGTGCAGTCTACCTAGATGATACACCCATCGGTTTTATCATGCTCCATACCAATCCTACTGAAGTCTCAGCTGAAGACCAACCTGCCCTCTACCTCTGGAGATTCATGATCGCCAAAGACTACCAAAACAAGGGATACGGTAAACAGGTTTTAGACCTTCTCA
>DITP01000077.1 GCA_002422135.1 Acholeplasmataceae bacterium UBA6181 | reverse complement strand
AAGAAAAAAAAGTACTTATCATAGATAAGCACCTTTTAATTCGTTCTTATTTAACTGCTTCCTTGAGGAGTTTTCCAGCTCTAAATGCTGGAGTTTTTTGTGCAGGAACTGTGATTAATTCACCAGTTCTAGGATTTTTACCAGTTCTTTGAACACGATGTCTTACTTCAAATGTACCGAATCCAGTAACAACAACTTTTTCTTCACGTCTGCCGAGAGTTTCTGAAACGGTATCTGTGAATGCTGCAAGTACATCTTCTGCAACTTTTTGGGTCACTTGTGCGCGATTAGCAATAACTGCAATAAGTTCTGTTTTATTCATTATTTATCCTCCTTATATGATGGCTTTATTTTATCAAATTCAAGTCAATTATGCAAATAAATGTTCAAATATAGCCTTCTTTAGTGGCTTAATAAAGCATTTTTATTAGAAATCTTCCGATTTTAAGTCCCGAGACAACAACTTTGGAACTGCATCGGTCACTAATAGATTACCTTTGATAATCTCATAAGCCACATGAATTAAGGGCAATTCGAGTCCATTTTGACTTGATAAGTGCTCGAGTGCCTCAATCGTTCGAATACCTTCAATGGTTTGTTTACTCTCTTGATAAATCTGTTCAATTGGAATCCCTAAACCGATTTTTTTACCAGCTTGAAAATTTCGTGAATTTTCTGAAGATGCAGTGACAATCAAATCCCCAATACCGGTTAAACCGAAGGCGGTTTCTTTCTTTCCACCCATAAATTCAACCACTCGAACAATTTCTAAAATACCTCTAGAGATTAATGCAGCACGTGCGTTTTCTCCGAGGCCTAAACCAGTGCACGCTCCCGATACAACCGCAATCGCATTTTTCACAGCACCACCAACTTCAGCACCAATTAAATCAAGCGATGTATAAACACGTAAATATGATTCATTAGAAAAAATGGATTGAACAAACTTAGCGTCTTCAAAATTTGTTGATGCCGCAACAAGTAATGTTAATTTTCTTAAAATAACTTCTTCCGCATGAGATGGACCTGTTAAAGCTACAAATCCTTTATAGTGTTGATGATCAATTTCATCTAAAACAATCTCGCTCACACGTTTTAATGTTTCAGGTTCAATACCTTTAGAAACGTTTATGAAAAAAGTTGGCTTTTTGAGTAACTTGTTGATATCTTTTAAAACGACACGAATAACTTTGGTTGGTACAGATAAAAGCATAATGTCTGAAAAAGCAATGGCATGATTAAGATTATCGGTTGCTTTCATTTGATTTGGAAGTTGTGTTTCAAAAAAGGGATGAGTTAATTGATTGATTTTAGATACATGTTTAGGGTTAACGTCATAAATTAAAATTTCATGACCATTATCGATACATACTTGTCCAAGTGTTGTACCCCATGCACCACCACCAATGATGGTAATTCTCATATTATGCCTTCTTTCTTAAAATAAGTTTAATGGGTGTTCCAGTAAAATCAATGGCATCTCTAAATTGATTATTTAAATAACGGAGATACGAAAAATGAACAAAATCCGGATTATTGACAAATAAAACGAAGGTTGGTGGTTTAATTGCCACCTGAGTCACATAATTGAATTGTGCCTTTCCATGATTGAAAATTGGCGTTGGATTCATCGCAGCCGCATCTTGTAGTAAGTCATTTAAAATACTGGTTTGAACTTCTTTTTGATAGTTCTCAAATGCTAAATTTAGTGCTGGGAAAATTGTATGAATCCGTTGATTGTTCTTCGCTGATACGAAAACAACTTGTGCATAATCCATAAATTTAAACTCGTCTTTAATTTTTTCTTCCATCTTTTTCATAGTTTTTTCATCTTTTTCGACGACATCCCATTTATTCACAACAATGACACAAGCTTTTCCATAATCACTAACATATCCAGCAACATGTTTATCTTGTTCGATAACGCCTTCATTCCCATCAATGACAATGAGTGCTACATCGCTTCGTTCAATGGCTGAAAGGGCACGTAAAACGCTGTATTTATCGGTATTCTCATAAACTTTACCACGCTTTTTAATGCCGGCCGTATCAATGACGACATAATCTCGACGATCTTTTTTAAATTGTGTATCAATTGCATCACGTGTCGTCCCTGATATTTCAGAAACAATGACCCGTTCTTCGCCTAAAATCGCATTCGTTAAGCTTGATTTACCGACATTTGGACGACCAACAATACAAAAAGAAAGCGTCGAATCTTCATATATCGGATCATCTTCCGTCATATAAGATATAATCTTATCTAATAAATCGCCAATCCCAATCCCGTGATGACTACTAATCGCAATCGGATCACCAAAACCTAAAGCGTAAAATTCATAAATATTTTGGATTTGGTTTACATCATCAATCTTATTGACTGCAAGAACGACCGGTTTTTCTGTTTTATATAGCAATTTTGCGATATACTGATCACTATCTTGTAACCCATTTTTACCATCAACAGTAAAAACGATGACATCTGCTTCATCCATCGCAATTTGAGCTTGTGCTTTGATTTGATTTAAAAAAGGAGCATCGCCGATGTCGATACCCCCTGTGTCAATGACTCGAAAGTTTTTCGTCAACCATTCCGCTTTGCCATAAATGCGGTCTCTTGTCACCCCAGCTTCATCATCTGTGATGGACAATCTAGAGCCCACAAGTCGGTTAAATAAACTTGACTTACCGACATTCGGACGGCCAACAATGGCTACCTTAAAAGGCATATTAAAACCTACTTTTTATCTTATTTTTTCTTAGATGTGAACTTATCAGCGAATAAATCACCAATTGTTGTAGTTTGTGATTCTTCTTCATCTTCTAAATACTGTTCAAAAGATGCACGTTCTTGTTTTTCTAAAACACGACGAATCGATAATTTTAAGACCCATTGATCTCTTAAAACATCGGTAACAATAGCAGTCACTTCATCTCCGACAGCAAAATAATCTTCTGGTCGGCCAATCTTTTCATTGGATAATTCAGATGCAGGGATTTCGCCATCCACACCTTGAACCATGACTTTAATACCATCTTTTGAAACTTCAATGACTGGTACAGTGACAACATCATAACGCTTAACGGTTACATTTTTCCACGGATTATCTTCTAAAGCTTTTTTCGATAATGCAATACGTTCTTTCTTTGGATCCATGCTAATGATGCTTAATGTTATTTCATCACCAATTTTGACATAACTTTCAAAATTGTCATTAGGGTTCCAAGAAAATTCATTTTTATGAAGTAAACCACGAACATCTTTTTCAACTTCAACGATAATACCAAAAGGCAACTTTTGGAAAACAGTTCCGGTTACATTTTCACCTATCTTATGGGCTTCATAGAAGTTTTCATAAGGTGTCTTTAATAATGCTTTCATCGAAAGATCTAAGCGATTGCCTTCTTTTTTAATCACTTTAACTTCAACTTCTTGACCTAATGATAAAACATCTTCAATTTTGTCAATACGATAATGAGAAACTTGAGAAATACGTAATAAGCCTACCACATGATCAAAACGAATCGTTGCTGCATGAGGTTCTAATTTATCAACTGTTCCTTTGACGACATCCCCTGTATTAATATCTTCTAGTTCTTTTTGACGAGCAACAATCCGCTTTTCATAAGCATCTTGTCTTTCTTTTTCAAAAATCGCTTTTCTTGATCCAACAACTCTCTTACTTCTTCCTTTTTGAGTAGCTTCAAGAATTTCAATATCAAGCATACGTCCTTTTAATGTTTCTTTTTCTTTTGCTAAGTCATAATCTAATAAACTATATGGTAAGAACACCTCTTGATCAAGGTAACTGAGGATAAGTCCTTTGTCTTCAATTTTGCGCACTTTCGCTTTGACAATTTCACCTGTTCCAGCGATTGCTTGAATCTTATCAAATTTTTCATCATTTAATAATGGAAGGCGTGATAAAAGAATTTGCGCAGGTTCATCGGTAATCTTTTGAATCTTCGCTTTGACAACTTGTCCTTCCTTGATCAGACCAATAAACGTTTCTGGAGCTGGTCGATCATAATTATCTAAATGAATTTTTCCTTCTGTGGTGTATTGGACGTCTAAATAAATCGTGTTTTCTTCGATTTTTATGACTGTACCTTCTACAATTTGGCCCACCTTCAACATCTTAAACTCCATGACTATTTCTCCTTTTGTCGGTTAATTCTATAATTTTCTCAACGACCTCATCAATCGTTAAGTGTGTTGTATCTAAGATAATTGCGTCTTCTGCTTGACGCAACGGTGATTCTTTTCTTGTTGAATCTTTTTGGTCTCTTAAGACAATATCTTCAATCACTTGATCGATTTTGGGATTTGATCCCTTTTTCACATGCTCTTTAAATCTTCTTTTTGCCCGTTCTTCAACATTCGCAGTGAGAAAGATTTTTAAATCTGCCTTAGGTAAGACCACTGTTCCGATATCTCGACCATCCATGACAATGTTACCATTTTTTGCTGCATTTTTTTGTAGTTCAACCATTTTTTTTCGTACATATGGAAAACTACTCACTAATGAAACATTTTGTGTGACTCGATCATCTCTGATGGCTTCTGTAACGTCACGATCATCGATATAAATCTTATTTTGATCATAATGAATGTATGTAGTTTCTAAAAATTGATAGGATTTTTCATCCCCTAAATCGATTGCTAATTCAATCGCTTTGAGGGTTACCGCACGATACATTGCACCCGTATCAATATGTGTCCAACCAAGTTTTTTGGCAATTAATGCACTAATCGTGCTTTTCCCAGATCCAGCGGGTCCGTCAATCGCTAATTTATATCCTGGCATGTTTTCCCTCCATACAAAGTAAATTATAACATATTTTTGGCGTATTTAGCCACTTTTTTCACTTTTTAGGCAATGAATTCGCGTAAAGCTTTTTCACTTCATGCCGTTTTAAAAAACGATAAGAACCACGTTCAACACCTTCAAGTGTTAAGAAATCATAACGAACTCGCGTTAATTTTTTCACTGGATGTCCAATGGCTTCCATCATTTTGCGAACTTGTTTATTTTTACCTTCGGTAAGCGTAATCGAAATCAATGTTGACTGATGTGCTTTATCAAGTTCCATAATTCTTACTGCTTTTGGGACTGCCAAATAATCACCATCAATGATGACTCCTAAACGAAGCTGTACAACCTTCTTACGAATAACAATACCTTCAACTCTTGCTAAATATTCTTTTTCAATCATATGTTCAGGATGTGTCATCCTTTTGGTGAAATCACCATCATTGGTTAAAAGTAAAATTCCTGCTGTATCAAAATCCAGACGACCTACAGGATACAATCTTGTTTCCTTAATATCATCATCTAATAAATCCAATACAGTTTTTCTTTTCTTTTCATCAGAAGTTGTCGATACGTAACCTGTTGGTTTGTTTAATAAAATATATTTTGTTTCTGCTCGACTGATTAAATTCCCATCGACAGTGATTTGATCAAAATCTTCGACTTTAGTCCCAAGTTCAGTGACAACCACACCATTGACTGCGACTCTTCCAGCTGTAATGATTTCCTCAGCTTTTCTGCGCGATGCAATATTCGATTGTGCTAAAACTTTTTGTAGTCTTTCCATCTTCTCACCCCGAGTTATTATAGCATAAAAATGTTATCTTTAAATCATTGACAAATAAAAAGACCATGAATGGCCTTTTATCAAAAAATTATTTATCTCTTGAGACGTACTGCCCATCATTCGTATTGACAATGATGCGCTCACCTTCTTCAATAAACATGGGCACTTTAACAAGTAAACCCGTTTGCATAATGGCATCTTTTAAAGCATTGGTTTTGGTATCACCTTTAACACCAGGTACTGTTTCTTTAACTTCTAAGACTACTTTATCAGGGAGTGATACCCCTAAAATTTCTTTTCCATCAAAAAACATAACTTCAACTGACATACCTTCGAAAATATACTTCAATTCATATTCGATTTGGGTACCTGGAATTTCGATTTGTTCATAAGATTCTGTGTTCATAAACACATGATGATCACCATTCACATATAAGTATTGCATCATAATCTTATCGATTTGAGCACGTTCTACTTTTGTTCCGGCGTTAAATGTGTAATCTGTCACAGATCCTGTTCTTAAATTCCGTAATTTTGTGCGCACAAATGCGCCACCCTTACCTGGTTTAACATGCATAAATTCGATGACTGAATAAATGTTACCTTCATGGACGATCGTTTGTCCAGTTTTAAATTCGTTTGTACTAATCAAAATTTCACTCCTCACAGTTTTGCGCATTCATTATACATGAAAGCTTTTCATCATACAACTACTTATGTAAAAAAAATTGAACTGCCTCATAATAACTTTCGATTTTCTTACCCATAAAACATGCTTGACATACATCTTTGATATAATTAATTTTTCGAAAGTCTTCACGCTCATTAATGTTTGATAAGTGAACTTCCACTTTTGGAATCGTTATAATTTCTAAAGCATCTCTCAGTGCAATCGATTGGTGACATAATGCCCCAGGATTAATGAGTAGCCCGCCATAATCATCATCCATGGATGCATGAATAAGGTCTAGAATTTCTCCTTCATGATTTGATTGATAAAATGTAAACTCTACATCTTCAAAAGTATTAATCAAAGATTCATAGATTTGGTCAAGGGTTAATTCGCCGTAATGAATTTTTGATCTTTTACCTAACATATTTAAGTTGGGTCCATGAATACACAAAATTTTCATTAATGAATCTCCCTTGCTAAATAGTTTAAAATCACTTTCACTGTTTCATCGACATCAACATTATTGGATACAATAATATCCGCAAAATCTTGATACTTTAGAAATCTTTCATCAAGGATTTGTTCGAGTGACTTTTCTTTTAATAATGGTCTTTCGTAATCATTTGAAAGACGATTTCTGATGACTTCAATATCCGTATCTAAATATATTTTTAACCCTGTCATGAAAATCTTATTTTCTTTGACTGTAACAACACCACCACCACAACTCACAACGATATTTTCACCTTCGATACTTTTTAAAGCTTCAGTTTCTAACTTTCTAAACTTTTCTTCTCCTAAAGTTTCAAAAATGGATGGAATAAACATAAGTGCATCTTTTTCAATTACGCCATCAAGATCGATATATTGATAATTGAGTGCCTTCGCTAATAATCGACCAACAGTTGATTTTCCTGATCCAGGCATCCCAATCAAATAAATTCTCATGCGTTATCCTCCTTTAAAAATTCTATTATTCGTCCATAGACTTTTTCAATTAAATGTTCGTCCATAGCATCAATCATCCATGGATTCATTTGGTTTTTGAACCAAGTTTTTTGTTTTTTTGCGAGTTGTCGGCTATGGATAATAATCTGTTCTTTAGCTTCATCCAGAGTTAATAAACCATCAAGATATTGACTTAATTCACGGTAACCAATCGCGTTAATTTCAATGTCTTTTTGTTTTAGTTGATAAACCTCATCTAGAAAACCTTCTTCAATTTGCTTCTCAAGACGTAATCTTAGTCTTTCATTTAAGATATTTCGATCAAGATCAAGATAAATGATGAGTGTATCATATAGTACAAGATCTTTCTTGGTTTTCTTTGATCGTGGTTCACCAAGCATCGCTTGTTCAAGGGCTCTAACTAATCTTCTTCGGTTGTTGAGATCAATTTTAACTCCAGGATCTTTTGTCATTAACAAATCATAGAGTTCTTGATTACTATATTTTTCGTATTGAAATTCAAAATCGATAGATCGTTTAGATTCAACAAACTCATAATCATAGAGTGCAGCTTTAATGTATAAACCAGTGCCACCAACGATGATTGGAAATCCAATTTTTTCAATTAAATATCGCGCATCTTTTTGAAAGTTAAAAACAGAATATGTGGTCTTAGGATCACAAATACTTAATAAATGGTGATGGATGCCTTCCATTTCTTCAGGTCGTATTTTCGCTGATCCAATATCAAGTCCTTGATAAACTTGAACAGAGTCACCATTGATGATTTCACCATGAATTCTTTTGGCGATTTCAATCGATAGTTTTGTCTTCCCTGAAGCGGTTGGCCCAACAATTGCAATCACTTTTTTCATGAAACCACCCGCTTAAACATGCGCTCAATCTCATAATGTGTCAATTTGATAATCGTTGGTCGTCCATGGGGACATGTATATGGATTTTCTGCATGTTTTAATCTTTCCATTAGAGCGTGAATTTCAGATAAATTCAATGGTTTATTTGCCTTAATCGCACCTTTACAGCTGACATCCTTTGCAAGATTATCCCGTAATTCTGATAAGTCTATAGTTTGTTTTTCCAAGATCATATGAATCATGGATTCAATCGCAAGATCGATTTCACCATCTTTTAGCCATGTTGGAATGCTAATAAGTTCTAAATTTTCATTAAATTGGAAGCCAAAAGGGATAAACTTAGGAATTTCTTCTTTTAGTACTAATAGTTCAGAAGGTGATAAATTCAAAGGTTTAGAAAACAACATGTTTTTAGTAGCAAACACGGGATTTTTAAAAGCCTCCATATAATATTCGTAGCGAATCCGTTCTTCAGCAGCATGTTGATCCACTAAATAAAGACCATCTTCATTTTGAAAAATAAGATAAGTTCCTGAAAATGTCCCGATATAATCCATATCAGGAATTTTTGAATGTGTGGGTTCTGAGATTGCTTCACTCAAATTTTCATCAATGAATAATGATTCTTGAATATAAGTTTCATCTTTCATGACACGCTGATAGGGTGTAGAAATCTCTTGAGTGTGATATGAAAGCGTGCGTTTAATAATATCTTCAATCAAAAATGCCAAAACGAATTCATTGACAAATTTGACTTCGTATTTTTGAGGATGAACATTGACATCAATGAGCGATGGATCCATTTCTAAATATAAAATGGCCATCGGGTATTTTCCAACCATAATTCGGCTATGATAGCCATCAATAACTGCTTGAATCAAACGATAATTTTTAATATACCGACCATTAACAATCAGTGTAATGTCCTTTTTCTTTGACCTAGCATGTTCAGGGCTTATTAAGTAAGCATTGACTTCAATTTTTTGAATCGTATCAAAAGCTTTCAATAACCCTTTTGTCAAATTTTGTCCATATATTTGATATATTAATTGCTCAATGTTTCGATTCCCATAAGTTTCTTTGATAAGTTTCCCATCCATAGATAATGAAAATGCAATTTCAGGATGTGCGAGTGCTAAGTGATCAAAAATATCCATAATCGCTTGGCGTTCCGCAAATTCTGATTTAATATATTTAAATCGTGCTGGTGTATTATAAAACAAATCTTTAACCGAAACAGAGGTACCAATATTTGTTGGCGTAGATCCCTGTGATATAAATGACCCACCTTCATAAACCACGATGACACCATCGGTATCTTCTTTTCTCGTCTTTAACGTCACTTTCGATACCGATGCAATCGCAGCTAAAGCTTCACCACGAAATCCTAAACTTAAAATATGATTTAAATCTTCTTCTTCACTTATTTTAGAAGTTGCATGTCTTAAAAAGGCAAGTTTCGCGTCTTCTAAATCCATGCCAACACCATTATCGGTGACCTTAATTTCTTTCATCCCCATGTCAAAAACCTCAACCGAAATGATTGATGATTGTGCATCGATTGCATTTTCGATGAGTTCTTTAATAACCGATGCTGGTCGATCAACCACTTCACCAGCTGCAATCATATTCGCTAATGTCGTTTTCATGACATGAATTGTTGGCATAAAAAAACTCCTATTTCTTTAAAATAGTTTGTAAATGTTTTAATAATAATAAAGCTTCGATGGGTGTTAATTGATCAATATTTAATCCTTCCACTTCTTCTAAAACTCTTAAATGATTCGGATCAATCACATGAGTTTGTTCCGCTTCATACGCATTATAATTAAACAAATCTAATGAAATTTTTAACTCTTTTTGCTCAAGAAGGTGCAAGATTTCTTGACTTCTTAGAATCAAGCTTTTTGGAAGGTGTGCAAGAGATGCTACTTGAATGCCATATGATTTATCCGTTGCACCACGTTCAACATGATGCAGGAAAATCATCTTATCTTTTTCCTCTTTCGCTTTAACAGATAAATTGGTCAATCTTGATAAACTCATCTCGAGTTGAGTGAGCTCATGATAATGCGTCGAAAAAAACGTTTGACATTTAATTTTTTCGTGAATGTACTCAATCATTCCTTGAGCAAGTGCCATTCCATCATAAGTCGCAGTTCCACGGCCAATTTCATCAAATAAAATTAAGCTTTGATCACTTGCTTTTGATAAAGCTTCATTAGATTCAACCATCTCAACCATAAATGTCGATTTACCACCACTTAAATCATCCGATGATCCAATTCTTGTAAATATCGCATCATACAAAGGTAATTCTGCTTCATCCGCAGGAACAAAACAACCAATTTGTGCCATATATGCAACGAGTGCATACATCCGCATATAAGTCGATTTACCACTCATATTTGGCCCAGTAATTAAAAAGATTTCTCCCTCATTCATCAAAACATCGTTTTTAACAAACGTTGTAAAATGTTCAACGACCGGGTGTCTACCTTGAATCACTTTAACCTGTTTTTTATGTGAAAGTTGAGGTCTGACATAACGAAATTTTTCGCTTTTTATCGATAGATTCAAAAAGACGTCAATGCTAGCGATTTGTTTTGCAAGTTCTTGAAGTGAAAACATATCATTTTTCACTGTTTCTCTAATTTTTACAAAAAGTTCATATTCTCTTTGAATGCTTTTATCAAGTGCGTGTAAAATGTCATCTTCTTTAAGTTTTAATTCTGGTGTAATAAAACGTTCGCTATTCGCTAATGTTTGTTTCCGGTCATACCCAAATGATTCTTTAACAAGTTCGGAATTTCCTTTTGAAACTTCAATATAGTAGCCAAACACACGGTTATAGCCAACTCTTAAATTTTTTATCCCAGTTTTTTCACGTTCTTTTTGTTCAAATTCTGTAAGCCATGATTCTCCGGATGTTCCAATATGTCTTAAATCATCTAATAATTGATCATAACCTTCTTTGATGAGATTGCCTTCTTTAATTGAAATTGGTGGTTCTTCAAATATCGCTTGATCTAAAAATTGGTAAAGATGTAGATGATCATTCATCGTTTCGCTTAAATCTTTTAGAATGGGATGTTCATATTTTATTAACGCTTCTTTTAAAGTAGGAATTTGTGCTAAAGAATGTTTCAATTGAATTAACTCTCTTCCATTGACAGTATCAAAACTGATTCTTCCCACAATGCGATTTAAATCATAAATCTCTTTTAAAGCTTGAATGAGCGTTTCTCTTGGACCAAAAGGTCTTAAAGCTTCAATGAAATCATAGCGCTTATTCAGTTGTTCCATATCGAATAGTGGATTTAACATCATATGTTTAAGCATACGAGCACCCATCGCAGTTTCACAACTATCAAGCCAATATAGGAGTGTTGTTTGTTTTTGATCCACGAGTGATTCAATGATTTCTAAACTCTTTTTCACCCGATAATCAACTTTCATTTGTTGTTGATGGATGACAACTTCAACTTTCATCAAATGATCAATCGTATGTTTTTGAGTCCCAACAATATAATGAATCAAATGGCTCATCGCACGCTTTTGTTCATGATCGAGATGCTCAAGTGCTTTAAGTTCCAAAATCGTTAAATCATCAGAATTTGATACCAAACGATCTAAAGCTTTTAAGTCTTGAACAAATCTTTCATCAAAACGAGAATGTAATACCACTTCAATAATTCCTAAATCTTTGATTAAATCAAATGCTTCGTGTTTTTCTAAACCATCCGTTAAATATGCTTCACCTGTTGATAAGTCAATCGTTGAAACGATGTATCCCTTTTCGGTTAATAAAACACTCGCAATAAAATTATGATTATTTTCATTCAAAATTCCATCTTCAAGTACAGTCCCAGGTGTAATAATTCGAACAACTTTTCGTTCGACTAATCCTTTACCAGGTTCAGTGACTTGTTCAGCAATCGCAATTTTAAACCCTTTTTCAATTAACTTTTGAATATAAGCTTTCGCTGCATGATAAGGAATACCACACATAGGTACCTTTTCACCAGCATCTCTTGAAGTTAAAGCAATTTCTAAAACCTTAGATGCTATAATTGCATCATCAAAAAACATTTCATAGAAATCACCTAATCGAAAAAAGACTATCGCATCTGCGTAGTCTTTCTTAATATCCAAATATTGTTGCATCATGGGTGTAAATCTCGTTTTATCCATAAGGATACCTCTAATTCTTTAAATACCTAAAGTGCTGAGTAAATTATGATAATAATCGAGTAAACCTGTACCGCTGATTTCAATACGATTAAGCCATCTTTGGTGAGCAGGTAGAAATCCTGGCACATAATAAGTAATGATTGCATAAATGAAATGAATCAGTACAATACTTAGAATACCAACAACAACCCATAGAATAATCGCTTTTTTCTTACTCATTGGTTGTTTCTCTGATTTATCTTTTTTAGGTTTTACTTCCTTTTTCTCTTTTTTCTGACTCGTTTCTTCTTCAATCATTTGATTTTCTTCAAGTGACTCTTCTTTGATGGCTTGTTTTAATGTTTTAGAACTTCCATAAAACTCAGCAGCATTAATAATCAATGGATCTTTTTCTTCAAACTCCATTGGTTTTTGTTGTTCAACGACTCTTTCTTCTTGAACATCTTCTTTTTTCATTGAAACCGATAATGCTTCCACGGATTGACGCAAAAGTTTGATTTCACGAATAAGTTCAGATAAATCAACCGATTGTTGAACGTATTGAACTTCTGAACTACGTGGTTTATAAACATCAGCTGGTTGTTCTTCAGCTTCAGGTACAACTTTTTCATTCTCATGCATGCCCATTTCTTCTTCGTAAACATCTTTAGAATCTGGTGTATAATAAGATTCTTTCGTTTCTTTAGCATTGGACAAAACGTATTCAATAATTTCTTCTTTTTTAAGTTCAGTTGAAGCTTTAATATCATGATCGATGGCAAATCTTTGCATTAAAATCACAGACATTTTTTTAATTTGCTTTTCAAGTTCTTCCGTATGTTCTTTGCGATCTTTCAACTCTTGGATAATAATCTCAGCAAGTTCATTTTTCTTGAGTCTCCGTGGAACATCCACATCATATTTTAATCCAAATTCACGGACTTCTCCTAATGTGGAACTCTTATATAGCACAGGTCTAATTCGTTCTGGAGTTAACCCATCAATTTTACCAGGTGCGTCAAAAAACAGCCTCTTAATCTCCAAATTATATGTCTTTAAATCGGGAAGTTCTAATCCAACATTTCTAACATGAGCTAAGCTCGAATCATAGAGATGCTTAAAATCTAAAGGTGTAACTTTTTTGTCAAGCATGTAGCCAAAAAGTTCAACCCACAAGTCTTCGAGATAGTATTTGAATAACTCCATGTCATCATAAAAAATAAGCAAGTTTTCTAATTGGGTTTCACTAAATTCTGCAAACCAAGATAATCGATAATTAAGTTCATCTGCGAGAGTTAGACGTGATTTTCTTGTTTCAGCAACTTTTTCTCTTAATAATTCTCTTAAAACATAAATTCTAATTTCTCTTGGAATGGTTAGCCCAATTCCAGTAAAAAACTGATTGACAGAATCTGCTGGCAAGTAAATAATCGTTTTTAATAAATCATCAACTTTAAATTCTTTATTTCCAACAAAGATTTTACTCTCACGTGTGACTCTAGGCATAAAATTACCTCCATAGTGACCCTTTGTATTTATAATACAATGAAATGGCTTATTTATCAAGTTGTATATCTTTCTTACAACAAAAAAAGGCTAAGACAGCCTTATTGTTCAAAATCTTTTTCGATACCATCTTGAATAATGTCCTGTATAGATTGTAACATATCGTTGATATCGCTTTGTAAAGCCATATACTCTGACATTAATGGAAATTCTTCGATTTCTTGATATAGTGCATCAAATTTCATCTGAAATGTACGAACCGCTTCAGACTTTCCAATTTCCTTTGCATTGACTAATTGTTTTTGAATAGCTTTTAATTGTTGAATCTTTGACTTGATTTCTTCATGCTCATTGATAATTTTTTCAATTTTTTTATAGCGAATTATGATCTCATTTTCTTTAATCATTTGGATAAGTTTATCTTTTTCACTCATAATGCTTCACCTAATAAGAACCAAGTTTTAGCTTCTATGATTTTGACAGAAACAATCGAACCAATCAAATGTTTATCACCCTTGAAATTCACGAGTTTATTATGAGCTGTATATCCAGCCAATATATTTTCATCATGTTTGGATACACCATCAACCAATACAGATACGGTCTGATTTAGAAAACGTTGATTTCCTCGTAAATATCCAGCATTAATGACTTCATTTAAACGATATAAACGATCCTTTTTCTCATCCTCAGGTGTTAAATCTTCAAAAGATGCTGCTGGAGTACCTTCTCTTTTTGAAAAAACAAAAGTATAAGCACCTTCAAAATTTGCTTTTTCAACCAAATCCATCGTTTCTAAAAAGTCTTCTTCGGTTTCTCCTGGAAATCCGACAATAATATCTGTCGTGACAGAAATACCTGGGACATTCTCTTTTAGTTCATTCAATTTATCAAGATATGATTCTTTCGTATAATGACGATTCATTTTTTTTAGAACACGATTTGAACCAGATTGCACAGGAAGATGAAAGAAAGGCATGATATGCTTTCCATCGCGCATTGCATGCATCGTTTTAAGATCCAAGTCATGAGGATGACTGGTTGTAAATCTAATGCGTTCAATACCAATTTGATCTAAATCTCTTAATAAATCACCAAATGTATAATCCATATCCTTAAAATCCTTGCCATATGCATTCACGTTTTGACCTAATAAAGTGATTTCTTTATATCCTTGTTCTTTTAATTCAATTACTTCTTTAATAATCTCATCTTTATGTCTTGAACGTTCTTTACCTCTTGTATATGGGACAATACAATATGTACAAAATTCATCACACCCAAACATGATATTAACCCATGCTTTATACGTATGATTTCTTACTTTCGGTAAATTTTCAACGATATCACCTTCTTGAGAATAGACTTCAATCACACGTTCTTTGCTAAACATGGAAGTTTCAATATATTCTGGAAGTTTATAGATATTATGTGTACCAAAAACCAAATCAACATGTTGATAAGTTTTTAAGATTCTCTCAATGACATATTCTTCTTGAGCCATGCATCCTGCTAAACCTAAAATGAGATTAGGATTCCGACGTTTATATGCTTTTAATCGTCCAAGTTCACCCCAAATTCGATTTTCAGCATTCTCACGAATAGCACACGTATTTAAAATGATGATATCACTATCATCTTCAGTTTCAGTTTTTGTAAATCCCATCTGTTCTAGAATGCCAGCCATAATTTCACTATCCGCTTCATTACCTTGACATCCATAAGTATGGATTTGGTATGTCTTTAAATAACCAATATTTTGATGGTTATCTTGAAGCTCGAATTGTAATTCATGAACATCTGTTTTATTTCGTTTACGTGCATCTTTTAAATTAGGTTTAAAATATTTTTCGATATCAATTTTACTCATAAAATCACCTGCAGTCATTATACAAGAAAAAACAGTATTTTCATACTGTTTCACTTTCAATGTGTATTCTCTCTATTTTTTTAAGATTAAAATCCATGAAAACCGCATTGAGTTGGACAGATCCAACTTCGACCTCATTTGGAATGGAGAATCCATTCAAAAAACGGTCTAACACAATATCCTTTTTGACACCAATCACACCATTTAAAGGACCAGTCATTCCTACATCTGTGATGTAGATTGTACCATTGGGCAAGACTCTTTCATCAGCCGTAGGTACATGAGTGTGTGTTCCAACGATTGCTGTCGCTTTTCCATCCAAATAATGCCCTAAAGCCACTTTTTCAGAAGTAGCTTCTGCATGGATATCGATGAGACTATAGTCTGCTTTTGCCTTTCCCAATTCTTCTTCAATCGTGATAAATGGACATAAAAGATTAGCATTCATAAATGTTCTTCCGAGTGCATTAATAATTTGAAGTTTTTTCCCATTATAGTTAATAACTAAAGATCCTGTTCCAGGAGCGTTCCTGAAATTAATTGGCCGAACAACATTTGATTCATCAATAAATTCAAATAGTTCACGATTACCCCAAACCCAGTTACCCATAGTAATCGCTGCAACTCCTAATTCCATCAGTTCTTTATAAATTTTTTTGTTGATTCCTCTTCCAGAAGAAGCATTCTCAGCATTGACAACAATGACATTTGGTTTATAATCTTGTTTCAAATATGGCAAACTTTTCTTAAGCATATCCAAACCAACTTGACCATAAATGTCACCAACAAACAATACTTTCATTTTAATACCTCATTTCTAACAAAAAGAGGCCGCAGCCTCTTATTTTGCAATATCTGTGGCACGTGTTTCTCGAATGACTGTCACCTTGATTGTGCCAGGGTACGTCATTTTTTCTTCGATTTGTTCTTTAATTTCACGTGCAACTTTAAATGTTGACAAATCATCAATTTGATCTGCTTTCACAATCACGCGAATTTCACGACCCGCTTGAATTGCAAATGATTTTTCAACACCTGGAATTTCATTCGAAATTGTTTCGAGCTGTTCGAGTCGCTTGATATAATTTTCCATCGATTCGCTTCTTGCACCTGGACGAGCTGCAGATAAAGCATCGGCTGCTGCAACTAACACAGCAATAATACTTTCAGCATCTTTGTCACCATGATGTGATGCAATAGCATCTACGACTTCTTTTGGTTCTTTATAACGATTGACAAGGTTTACCCCAATTTCAACATGTCCACCTTCAACTTCATGATCAACAGCTTTACCGATGTCATGTAATAATCCAGCTCGACGTGCTAACATTTCATCTTCGCCAATCTCAACGGCAAGTTTACCTGCTAAGAATGCTGTTTCAATGGAATGCTTTAATACGTTTTGTCCATAACTTGTTCTAAAACTTAGACGTCCTAATAATTTCACTAAATCTGGATGAATACGTCCAATTCCAACGGTAAATACTGCATCTTCACCCGCTTCGCGAATGAACATATCAACCTCTACTCGTGCTTTTTCAACGACCTCTTCAATACGGCCTGGATGAATTCTTCCATCGGACACAAGTGTGGTTAATGCCCGCTTAGCAATTTCTCTTCTAATCGGATCAAATCCACTAAGAACGACTGCTTCAGGTGTATCATCAATGATAAGGTCAACACCGGTTAATGCTTCTATGGTGCGAATATTACGTCCTTCTCTACCGATGATTCTTCCCTTCATGTCATCGTTTGGCAAATCGACAACTGAGACTGTTCTTTCTGTAGTAGTTTCACTTGCATACTTTTGAATCGCAAGTGCTAACAACTGTTTGGAGCGGTTTTGTACTTCATTTTTAGCTCTTTCTTCTTCATCGCGAATATAAGTTGCGATTTCATCCGAAAGGTTCTCTCTTACTCTAGTCATGATGATACCCCGGGCTTCATCTACGGATAAACCGGATATATCAATCAATTTTTCTTCTTGTTGTTTCAATACTTCTTCCGCTTTGCTATTTAATTGTTCAAGTTGTTCTTTCTTTTCATCGAGTTTTTCTTCACGTAGCGCTAATGTTTCTTCGCGCTTATCTAAATGAATTGCCCGACGATTTAAAGTTTCTTCGCGTTGTGAAACCTTATTTTCAAGATTCACGACGACCTGTCTGCGTTCACGCAGATCATTGTCAAAATCCTTGCGTAATGCAAATATTTCTTGTTTCGCCTCTAAAACGCTTTCTCTTTTGTGCTTTTCAGCTTCTTTTTTTCCGTCTTCAACAATTTTTTCAGCGATTGATCGACTTGCTTTTAAGTTCTTTTCGTGATGCCAAACACGAACAAAATATCCTATAGCAAAGCCAACAATGGCTAGCAAAACGGAGATGGATGCTTCAACAACACCGAATGCTAATAAAAACATTCTGACACCTCCATTTATTTATTTTAACAATATTGATTAATTCATATTGTCTGATACATCATGTCTATATTATTATACCTTATTTTTGAAGTTCAAGTCAATCAAGAAGACAATATGTTTTCTTCACACTTTTCTTTTTTTGTTTTTTGTGTATAATGGTTATGAGAAACCAAGAAAATGGAGCAACTAGACTTATGAATAAAGCTAAATCAAAGAAAAAACAATCATTTTGGACGTGGTTACATCAAAATCGTATCCGCGTTTTTCTATGGGCATTTTTAATCATCATCCCTGTATCACTCGTTTTAATTGCATACGTTGGATCCTACACACATAATAAGAAAGTTCATTTTGACCAACAAGAAACAGCCGAATCTGAGTTCATTAAGGATTTCTTATCACCAGATGATATCAAATCTCTTGAACTTTTCATCGAATGGGATCAATTAAGTAATCCATCTTATGATGAATTTTCAGATCAATATTATGGCGGTTACTATCGATTTAACATATCATACCGATCAAAACTTAATTATCAAATCAATTCTGTTCAAGTGACTCCTGTTTTGCAAACCGATTGGATTAATTTAAGATCTGTTGGCCAAACCACCTTTATTTACCCTTCAAACTATGTTATCCACGTTGATTTCAATCATGAACTTCCAAAAAAACCGCTTCCATTTGTCACAGTGAATGAACCAAACTTGTATTTGAAGATGGTAATCAATATGACTTTTGGTGGAACAACATCAGAACAAACTGTTTATGTGAAATATGATTTAAGCAATGTCAATCCAAATCTTGTTGTACAATAATAACGAGGTAAATAAATAGGTAAATAAAGACATTTCCATGTAGTCATTTTATGGAAATGTTTTTTTATTAGAGAATGATTCTATATTTTGCAAACAAAAAGTAGACCTAAAAGTCTACTTTAAGATTGCTTTATCAATTATTAATTTCGAATATCAAGATTTATTCTTCCATCTTTAATCTCGACAATCCGATCAGCTTTTTCAGCAATATGTCGATCGTGAGTAATAATGATAAAAGTTGTCTTAAATTTCTTATTGATATCTCTTAGCAATGTATAAACCTGCTCGGTTGTATCACTGTCTAGGTTCCCTGTCGGTTCATCAGCTAAAATAATTTTAGGTTGATTAATTAAACTACGAGCAATGGCAACCCTTTGTTGTTGACCGCCAGACATATTCACTGCTAAATTATTCTTTACTTTTGTAAGTCCAACAATTTCTAATAATTCATTAGCTCGATTAAGAATTTCTTGAGTAATTTCTTTTTTTGAAATTCGATAAGGCATTAACACATTTTCTAATGCTGTGAATTCAGGCAACAAATAGTGAAATTGAAAAATGAAACCAATCATCTCATTTCTAAGATTTGATAATTCATTTTTTTTCATCAGTTGTGTATTTTTACCACCAATAATAACATCGCCTGAAGTCGCTTTATCAAGTGTACCTAAAATATTCAGTAGCGTAGATTTCCCGCTACCAGATTGACCAATAATTGAATTAAATGATTCTTCTTCAAAATTCAAATCTAGATCAAATAATACTTGAGTTGGATTCGGTGTTTTTTCACCATAAATCTTATTTATTTTTTTAAGTTCAATGATATTAGGCATTTCTAATCACCTCAATGACTGTAAGTTGGGATGACTTAATCGCTGGTGTTAGTGAAGCAAGCAAACATGCGACTAGTGCGATGCCTGCTGATAATGCAATGAACCCACCGTCAATTAATAGTGGAACTACAGGAGTGCCATCGGGATTTAACGCGAAGGTTGTAAAGGCATAGGATAATCCTAATCCAAATAAAACTCCTCCAAGCGCTCCAAAAACGCCTAAAAATAACCCTTCTGATAAAAAAACAAATGACGCGTCACGATCTGTTATCCCCATCGCTTTCATAATACCGATTTGTTTAGATTTTTGCATAACTGTAATTGCCAATGTTGATGAAATACCTAAAACAACAGATATTATAACAAAGATTTGTATCATGAGTGATGATATACTTTGCCCTTGTAATCCACTGAGTAAATCCTGATTATCAGACATCCAATTTTTTGTTTTTAAATCTAAAGATTGTAAATTTTGATCGTAGGTTAATGCGATAGCTTCGGCATCGAAAACTTCAAAAACTTGTGTTTCAATTGATGATATAACTTCTTCGCCTATAATTCCTTGAGCAGTTTCTAATGTAGCAATTCCCCAAGTTTGATTCAATGAAGCGAGTTTGAAATCAAAAAAACCTGAAACGGTTAGTGTATAAGCATCCACACCAATGAGCATTTCAATTTGATCACCTTTTGATACACCTAATTTTTGACCTAATTCAATCCCTAACAATACTTCATTTAGTTGTTCAGGTAATTGGCTATCATCAATAAGTTTTTCATTGAATGCATAAATTTGATTCGCATCATCAAAATCAAACCCACGAAACACAATTCGTTCTGTTTTTTCAATACCATTTCTTGCGATACCACCTAAATCCAAAGTGGGTGAAACAATCCTAAATTGCTCATCATTTTCTAGTATTTCGACAACATCAATATAATTAGCAATAGATTCATCATCTTCACTTGGAATGATCGTGACTTGTGAAGATGATCCAATCGTCGTATCAACTAAACTTGCTTGAAGACCACTAATGAGTGATCCAATAAAAACTTGAACAGAAACTCCGATAGATATTCCTAAAATAATAATCAATGTTTGACGTTTTGCAGAGGTTAAAAACCGCCACGCGATTTGAACGGCTAATTTCATGCAGAAACCTCCAGGCTAAATTTTTTAATATCATCAAAAGATTGAAGCACGTAATCTACATTTAAATGCTTAGTTGCTCCTTCATGCTTAAAGGCTAGGCCTCCAACCACAATTTTCACATCCGGAAAAAATTTCTTGATTTCATCAGTGATTTGTTTTGTAACCACGATGTTATATGGATTAGTCACTGAAAGTGCAACAAAATCCGGTTCATAAGCTCGTATTGCCGATAAAATCTCAGATTTAGGTGTGTTTGCACCAATATAATGTGCATCAAATCCTTCAAGTCTTAAATAATGTGAAACCATAATCGCACCAATCTCATGATATTCAAAAGATGGTGTTAAAACCACAATTTTTTTACCAATAGGTTTTTTATCCTTTGATGCAATCAAAACATATTGGTAACATGATTCTAATATTGTACGAATAATCGAAGTTCGAAAGTGCTCTTTCCATATGCAAATATCTTCGTCTTGAACGTCACATTCAAACAATGATAAGGAAGGTGCTAATAAATTTTGATAAAGTGTTTCAATGTCCATTTGTTTTGACTCGACTAGATTTAGTGCAAATGTAATCGCTCGATCTCGGTCTTCTTGTTTTAAGAATTTCATAAAAGTTTCATAGGCCTTAATATCCATGTGAATCCTCCTTAATTATTAATGATTATAGCATTTTTAAATTGCTGAAGTTAGTAAAATGATAAAAAAAACTGCACGGATGTGCAGCCTAAATATTTAATTTTTAGGGACAATATGATGATGTTCAAGCACTTTTTTGAAAATTTCTTGATAAACATCTGGATGGTCCTGTAAGTATTGTTTTGCATTTTCACGACCTTGTCCAATTTTTTCGCCCTTATATGCAAACCACGCACCACTCTTCTGAATAATATCAATTTCAGAAGCTAAATCAACAACTTCTCCTGTTTTAGAAATACCTTGTCCATAGATAATATCAACGGAAGCTGCCTTAAATGGAGGAGCTACTTTATTTTTAACAACTTTAATGTTTGCTTTATTCCCAATAATGTCAGTTGCACTTTTAATTTGTTCTGATCTTCTAATTTCAAGACGGACAGAGCTATAAAATTTTAAAGCCCTTCCCCCTGGAGTTGTTTCAGGGTTTCCAAACATGACGCCAACTTTTTCACGAATTTGGTTAATAAAAATTGCTGTTGAACTTGCTTTGGAAATGACACCGGATAATTTACGCATCGCTTGACTCATCAGTCTGGCTTGTAAACCAATATGCGAATCACCCATTTCACCATTAATTTCAGCTTCTGGAACTAATGCTGCAACCGAGTCAACAACAATCATATCGACTGAACCACTACGAATTAAAGCCTCAGCAATTTCTAAAGCCTGTTCTCCAGTATCTGGTTGCGATAAAATCAGGTTATCAATATCAACGCCTAATGCTCTTGCATATTTTGGGTCTAAAGCATGTTCTGCATCGATAAATGCAACAATACCACCTTGTTTTTGAGATTCAGCCATTGCATGAAGCGCTAAGGTTGTCTTCCCTGAGCTTTCTGGTCCATAGATTTCAATAATTCTACCTTTTGGATAACCACCAATACCAAGTGCGATATCTAAACTTAGCGAACCTGATGGTGTAATTTCGATATTTCTTTCAGCTTCATCACCTAAACGCATGACTGAGCCTTTACCATATTGTTTTTCAATTTGTTTCATTGCAGCCTCAAGGGCTTGCTGTCTTTTATCTCTGTCCATCACTATACCTCCACCTTATATTAGGTCAAAACTTGTGTTTTTACTCTAAATTGATTCCAAAATAATTTTACGATTCTTATATAAATAATCTATACCGCTTAAGAGTGTAAAGAATATGGCTAAATAAAATAAAATATCCCCAATCCATGTCGTCATTCCAAAATCATTAAAAAGTAAAACAATTAAAGCAATCATCGTTGTGGCTGTTTTAATTTTCCCATAAATGGATGCTGCAATCACATTTCCTTTTTCAATTGCTAAAAGTCTTACACCTGTCACCATAAATTCCCTAACAATGACAATCATAACTGCCCATAATGGTACTCTATCAGGCATCGTCATCATCAAATATAGAAGAGCCACCATGACTAATACTTTATCAGCAATAGGATCTAAAAACTTTCCAAAGGTTGTTA
This sequence comes from Acholeplasmataceae bacterium UBA6181, assembly GCA_002422135.1. Lineage (GTDB taxonomy): Bacteria > Bacillota_I > Bacilli_A > Acholeplasmatales > Acholeplasmataceae > UBA6181. The sequence goes on along the minus strand of DITP01000077.1, from coordinate 15,300 downwards.
TTTGATCATATTTTCTTGCGATATATCCATCTAGAAAATCCGTTAATGAGGCGATTATAAATAATAAGGCGATTAAAAACTGAGCAACCGACATATTAAAAAAACCGATGGGGTTTCCTAATGACTTTATATACATTAAGACAATCATTACTGGAATCATCATCACTCTTAAAAGAGTAAGTTTATTTGCTGTTGTCATTTCATTAATCATCCTTTATCTTGATACTTTAATTTTACCATAAAAATGTGTTAACTGTTGCATTTTTAAAGTGCTTTTGATACAATGGTTATGCGCATGTGGGAGGTGAAATTGTGGCTAATATCAAACAACAAATTAAACGTAATAAAACGAATGAAAAGCGCCGTTTGCAAAACGCTTCTTTTAAGTCTTCTGTGAAGACAGCAATTAAAGCAGTTGAACAAGCAGCAGCTCAAAATGAAAAAGAAAAAGCAGCGGATCTCTTATCATTTGCTCATAAGAAATTAGACAAGGGTCTTGCGAAAGGCATTTATCATAAGAACTTCGTATCGAGACATAAATCGCAACTTGCACAATTGGTGAATAACCTTTAAAAATGAGACACAGCGTGTCTTTTTTTTAGCTTTTTTCTATTTCGAGTTGCCCACCACGTTGAGCAACATATTTTACATATGGAATTTGTAAGGTCACACGATATTTCGGATTATATCCGATGACATTGACGTATTTCTCAACATTATCTTTTTCGACTGCCATCTTTTTTAACACTTCAAGGGTTGCTTTAATATCATCGAGTGCACGATGTGTATTAGGTTCTAAGATTCCATAGGTCTTAACTGCTGCTTCTAATCGGTGAGGGAATAGATGACGGTCTTTATAAATTGCCATGACATCTAAAATGTCATTTTTTAATATATAATGGCGGTTATGATACTTTTTGATCCATTCCATCATAAAAGAAAGATCAAAGAGTATGTTATATGCTATAAGTAACGTATTTTCATCTTGATACATATCAAAAAAACGTTGAAATGCCTCTTCTTGAGTGACGCCCTCACGTAATAACATTTCATCGGTGATATGTGTAATCTCAACAATTTTATCCGGTAATTTTTTATGTGGTTGAACAAGTAAAGATAGTTCATTAACGACTTTGTACTGTTCGTCTACTCTTTCCAAAAGAACAGCTCCAACTTCAATAATTTCTTCAAATCTTGCATCTAGTCCAGTTGTTTCAAAATCAAAAAGTAAAATTTTATGATGTTTTAGCATTTTAAGCTCCTAACAAATATAATTCTAAACCTAGTTTTTTATCAATTTGACCGCTTTTAATATCATAATCAAGCTTCGATAATTTCGATAGATGTGTTTCCAAGATTTCAAATGTAACACTTTGTGCATTTTTTACTAAATAGTAGGCACGTCCACTCTTAATCCGGAAATGATCAGCAATTTGATCTTGACGATACCCTTTTTCAATCAGTAATTTGGCATGCATAAGTTCTCGAACTTTTCCAACAATATTATTTAAAATCCGAATAGGATCTTCATTTCTGGCTACTAAATCATAAAAAATTTCAATCGTTTTTTGTTGATTTCTTGATAATAACGCATTAGTTAACTCAAAAATATTCTCTTCTAAATTCCGACTGACTAGAAGTAATACTTCTTTTTCATCTATGATTTTTGAATCATATGAAAATAACATTAATTTCTCAGCTTCTTGTGCAATTAATTGAAAATCCATATTTGTTCTTTCTAAAAGTGCATCAATGGCTTGATCCGTAATTTGATATTGATATTTTGAAAAAAGATTTCTTACAAACATTGGATATTCTTTTTTATCCATGTCTTTAATTTTTTCTAAGTAACCAAATTTATGTAATTGTTTACCTATCGGTGATGTTTCAGCTAATAATTCCTGCAAGATCACCAATAAAATACAATCTGGATTGGGTTTTTCAAAATAAGTTGCCCATTGTTGAACAATAGGATCACCTTGTTGCTCAAGGGCTTGAATATTTCTAACAACAATTACCTTTTTCTCAGCAAAAAAAGAAACCGTTTGTAAATCTTCTAATACGTCATCTGATGAGTTTTCTAATAAATCATAGTGAATGATATTAAAGGGATCGACATGAAAAGATTCAATCTTTTGTTGAAGTGTAAGATTAAGTAAAAAATCATTGTTACCATAGATTACATAGATTGATTCCGCCATTTGATACAGCCCCCTAACGTCATATCCATTATACTAAAAATCGTCTTTAAATGGTAGATGAAGCGTCCATTTTCTCTTCTTTTCATGATACTCAAAAACGATCGTTCCATCTAAATCTGTTCGATAAATTTGGACTTCATGGATAAGAAGTCGATTGATGATTTCTTGGCTTGGAAATCCAAAACGATTTTCATACCCTGCAGAAATCCAAGCTACCTTTGGATTGACAAGCTTTAAAAATTCATTGCTTGTTGATGTTATCGATCCATGATGTGCAACTTTTAAAACATCACTCGCAAGATTATAATGATACATGTTCATCAAATCTTGTTCAGCTTCTTGTTCGATATCTCCTGTAAAAAGAAATGTTTTGTCAAAAATTTTCATTTTTAAAACTAGTGAATTATCATTTTTGTTTGGATATGTTTGAATGGGTCCTAAAACATCAATATGAAAATTGCCACAAGTGATTGACTTACCAAAATGGAGGGGGAGCAGTTTGCCATATAAATTAGGATATTCATCAAATATTGAAATGCCAACTTGCTCCACATCGAGATATTGAGTAATCTCAACTGCTTCTTTGATATGATCGGTATCCGAATGTGTTAAAAATAAATAATCAAGATGGTATATTCCTCGATTTTGTAAAAACTCCAAAGATCCTTGATAACTGTCAATCATCATTTTGCATTCACGACTTTCAAAATAAAAGGTATCACCTTGACCAACATCGAGCATCATGATTTTGATACTCGAATCGTAGGGTTTAACGATTTGAACACAGTATAGTAAGAAAATACTCAGGATGTACATCATCTTTCGTTTATAAGATGGGTTGTAGAAAATAAGAAAAAAAGTACCAAAATACAAAAATACACTAAATGATGGTAGTGCTGGAAGAAAAAATCGAATACCAAATTCACTTACATCCTGGATCACATTAAAAAAGGTGAGCATCATTTGAGAATAAAAATCATCAAAACGAGGTATTAGAAAAGTCACCCAAGCCATAAGGAATGCAGGTCCACTCAAAAAAATAACAATCAATGGCATGAAGACTAATACGATGAAATAATTCACGGTCTTAAATGGTATAAGAATGATCTGTATGATTCCATTTACTTTTAATTGCTTAATCCACCAATTTTCTCCATTTAATATCGGCTTTAAAAGTACCAAAAAATTTAGGATAAGATAGACCATGAGTATTCCTTGATGATAAATAAGATAAGGATTCAACACAATTAAACATAAAAAAACACATTGAATTAAATCAAGGTGTGTGAGTTTAAAATAAAACCGCTCATTCAACCAATGAAAAATATACATCAAGGTGATTCTTAAAATCGTCATTGAAAAATCATAAAGATAAACAAAAATTAAATAGATCAATAAAATGATTGTTTTTTGACTTTTTTGGCTTAAATTGAATTGAAACATGAGTTTTTTGATAATCGATGTTAAAACATAAAAATGTAATCCAGATACGGAAAATAAGAAAAGGATACCTAAAGATTGATAAGTTGTTTGTTCTTCAATGGATATTGATTTTTCGCCATAAAGGTAAGTTTTAATATAATCTTTTGATGATAATCCTTCAATCCGACGGTTGATATAATCCTTTAGATTGATGTTAATCCCTTCTTGTATGAGTTCAACCTGATGCGTTTCTATCTCGCCGACAATCCCTAGACTCAAAAAATAATGTTTGGGATTAAATCCGAAAAATATCGTCTGACCACGATAAGATGAAACATCCCCTTGAATAAAAATTAAATCATTTTTATGTAACTGATGATTTTTTGTATAAAAACGATACTTCATTAATCGATGTTTTATCACGACAATATCATAGGATTCTGTTTCAATAACCTCGTTGACATACACTTGATCTTGAATTGTTTTTGGTATTTCTCGATAATTTATGAACACAAATTGTATAAGGATAATAAAACATATCACCCATAATATTTTCCATTTTAACTTTCTTCTTAATAAAAAAAGATAGATTATCCAACATGGAATCATCCAAACAAAACGTAAGCTTAAAATAAAAAAGAAAATTGCATAACCTTCAATATGAAGATCACGAACACGTGATATATGGTCTAAGATTTTCAAGCGTCACACTCCCAATGTATTTCACGTGAATAAGATCATCAATGTCAAAAAATGGTCCATTCAATTCTCGATAAATAATCAATGATGCTGCTCTTGATTCAGTCATATAAGGGATTTCAATAAGTTCTTTGAAACTAGCCTCATTAATATTTACTAAAGTTTGAGGTTTATCATCATTTCCATCAAGTTTAGGCAAATAGATGGTTCGATTTCTTGTAATCATTTCAGAATATATAATTTTTGAATCATCAAAATCTGCATAAGGTATTCCCGCATAACTTAACGCTTTTTGAATGGTGACAGGTTCAAAAAAGTGATAGGCACCTGCATAGGGGAAAGGTCCTTGAATATCGACTTCGAACATTTCGATTTCAGGTTTACTTTGGTGTACATAAATGGTTTCATTTTTTTGTGGCATTACTGTAAGCACTAAAATCACTGTAAATCCAAGGGTTATCCATATCTTTTTCATTATTTTGTCCTCACCCTATAATAGATCTCGATGATTTTATTTACTTTAATAAAAAAACACCGCTTAAATATAAGCGATGATATAATGCTTTCTTGGATCAATACCTTCTTTAATTTCATATTTGAATCCATATAAATCAAGAATTTCTTTGTAATAACTCAAGGGATATACGTACTGTATGACTTTTTCTTTTTCGTCATTCATCAAAACCGAATGAATCAAGCGATTTTGGTTTCTGTTAATCTCCCAAGTGTATTGAATAGGTTCATCTTCTGATTCAATGTATCCATCATAATCTGTGAGAACAGATAATTTATAGACGTCGAAAATTAATCGCCCATTTGGGTTTAAAGCTTTTTTTATTTCTTTCATCACTTTTTTGATACCTTTAAAATAATTTAAGACATCAAACATCATGACAATCACATCAACTTTGATGTGAAAAGGTAATCTTAAATCGTGTTCATAGAGTAAAGGATTGAAATTAAGTGTCATAAGTTTATCATAGGCTAAAGATAGCATTCTCGAATCTAAGTCTACACCTATCGCATGATATCCTTTTGTCATAAATTCAACCAAAAGATAGCCACTTCCACATCCTGCATCTAGAATTAAGTCTTCTTTTTTGAGATAAGGTTCTATAAAATTTAACAACTTTTCATAATCAACATCCGCCATCAATAAATCATAAGATTTAGCAATCATTATTGAATGCGCTTGATTCCTAGTAATCTTTGATCAAAGCCATAATAAGCTCGATCATCAGCATTAAATAAGTGAATGATAACGTCTGTAGCATCAATTAAAACCCATGTGCCACCTTTACCTTCAACATGGCGAATCTCGTCTGCGACGAGGGCTGATTTTAAATGAGTGATGGCCGCATTTGCTTGGCGTTCATTTGTTGTTGCGATAATGAAATAGTCATAAAATGGTGATGTTTTTTCAAAGTCGAATACTTTTAAATCTTTTACTTTTAGGTCTTCTAATGCTTTAATAATTTTATTTAATTTTTCCACGTGTTACCTCCTCGTAATATTGGAATGCTTCATATTGATCAATCGAAGGAGTGATCCCTTTTTCGATTAAATAATCCATGCTCGATTTCATCGCATAAACTAATGCGAGATCTAAATCCGTTTTTGCTAAATTTCTTGTGATCTTTGCTTCTTCAAAATTTCGATTGGGTTCAGCAAAGTCAGCAACATAAATAATTTTTTCAAGTGTTGACATATGAGGTCTTCCCCAAACGTGATACTTTACTGCGTTAATAATATCGGTATCTTGAATACCTAATTCTTTTTGAATGAATATAGCTGCACTATAAGCGTGATACATCACTGGAATATGACAAAACTTTTCAACTGTTTTTTGATCAAGCCATTTGATTTGCTCTTCGATTGTATCATATTTTAGTAAATCATGCGTCAATGCTGCTATTGAAGCCTTTTCTTCTGATATATCATAGATTTTTGCAAGCTCAACTGCAACCTCTTCGACGCCACATATATGTAAATATCGATGTTGATGGTGTTTTAATTTTTCTTTAACGAATGCTCTCAAATTTTCATTCATTTGAAAAGTGCCTCCGTTAAGGTGATGTGTAGCCCTTTAGGTTGATAAATTTCGACCGTGATTGGACCTTCGAGATGAAGAAAACCAAAATCAGCGAAAGTTATTTGGTGTTTACCATCTGGAATCTTAAACAGTTTTTTTTCATATTGTTCTACAAAAATTTGAAAATGTTTTTCTTTTTCATCAATTAATTCTTTGACTCTTGTCACATTGGTTTTGTGAATTTTCATATGATCATCTAAATAGAAAACAAGATGTGATGGTTCTCTAACAGCGATTGAAACAAGTCCTTCAATCATCAATGCTTGATCTTTCTTTAACTGATAGATCTTAGGTTTAATTTCTTGGTCTGGAATCATCTTTTTATAGGTGTTGTATGGTAAAAATTCATGGATATACCCTTTTTGAAATAAACCTGGCATATCCCAAATGACTTGATGATTAAGTCTATGATAAAGTGGCTCTTGAGTTAAACCTGCTTTTTTAAAGGCTAAAGCATCTTGATTTTCGGTTAATGCTTTAAAAATTGTTGTTTTTCCACTATTTTGAACACCAATTAAATAAATATGGTGTTGCTTGAAATCATTCAAATAAAGTTTTAGATTTTCGATATCTGAAGGATTCTTCGCAGACATCATAATGATATCCAAATATGGGATATTCATTTTTTTTGCTTTATTGGTTATATTTTCTAACAATAAGTCAGTATTTGTTTGCTTTGGAAGTAAATCCATTTGATTAATAATATAAACGAATGTGCCTTTGCTTTGATAACGATAGACAGGATATTCAAATAGCATATCCAAATTTAACACGGAACTCACCATAACAATCAGTGCATCTTTTTCTAAAACCGGAAGATCTTCAGGATGAAAATGATCATGACTTTCCCCATAATTTTTTAAACGAAAACAAGCCTGACAAAAATCATGATCAAGCGATAATGCATAGCCAATATGTCTGGGGTTATCCATTTGGAGTTTTGCTCCACATCCCTTACAATGCATGATCTTTGACATAGGGAAGTAACCTTTCTTCATAAAGTTTAGGTTGTTTACGCATGATTTTCTTTAAGATCTTCTTTTCAATAAAACGATTTATTTTGGTGATTCCTCGATCAGAGGATCTTTTGACAGAACCCACTAAGATAACTTTAATTGGTAACCGGTGCGCACCATAGACATCAGTCATAAGTTGATCACCAATCATCATGACTTTGTCTTGAGTTTCACCCACCATTTTTAATGCCTTTTTAAACCCAATTTTTGTTGGTTTTAACGAATGCCATAAGAACATAAAATCAGTTCCTTTTAATGCATTACTAACTCTTTTATAGCCACTATTTGACATGATAACGATCTTAAAATCTTTTTTAAGATTGCTGATAAAATCTATTTCTTTTCTACTAAGTTCGCTCTGATCATATGCAATAATTGTATTATCTAAGTCAAAAAACAAGGTGGTTATCCCTTGTTTCTTCAATGAGTGATATGAAATTTCAAAAATGGAAGCATGATAAGCATCAGGAATACATTTTTGAATCATTGACATTAGTTAATTTCCATAATCTCGATCGAGAATATCCGACCAGTTTCAGTTTTAACTTCAATGACGTCACCTTCATTTTTATTGAGCATTGCTTTACCAATAGGTGACTCAATTGAAATCTTACGTAATTTAGGGTCTGCTTCAATGCTACCAACGAGATAAAATTCTTTGATTTCGTTTGTTGCAAGAAATTTTACCTTAACGGTTTTCCCAATATTAACGATATCTTCTGAAGTTGTCTTAATGATTTTGACATTTTTTATGATGTTTTCGATTTCAGCAATTCTCGCTTCAATACGCGCTTGTTCATTACGTGCAGCATCGTAATCTGCGTTTTCTGAAAGGTCACCTTGCGCACGAGCTTCTTTAAGTGCTTCTAGGTTTTCTCCACGTTTCACATCTTTTAAATAACTTAATTCCTGTTTGAGATTATCGACACCTTCTTGGGTCAATTGAAATGTCTGTTTGACTGCCATGGATGTTCCTCCTTAAATATCTAAACTATTATACCTTATTTCTTATAGAATTGCTATGTTTTTCAAGTCTTTTTGATGAAGCCTATGGTCGGGCATCATCTGTCCTAAAAGATCATAAAATGCTTTTGAATGATTAAAAACTAAATGATGGGCATATTCATGATAGATGACATATTCGAACTTAATGGGTGCCAATCGCGCTAGAAAAGTATTTAATGTGATCTCTTGATGCTTTCGATGGTAGCTCCCAAATTTTGATTTTAAATATTTTAATTTATAGGGAAGTGGCTCAATGTGAAACTTTTGAATTGTTTGTTCGATGTTTGGTTTTATGAGTTGAAGTTTTTGATTGAGTTCAACATCATAAATTCGCTTTTTAACTAAATCAAAATCCTCTTTTTCGTGATATGCATAAACATCAGATCCTTCAATATAATACCTAAAACTACCTTTACTTAGGTGAAGGTTATAGGATTTACCCCATAAGGTGATCATGTCATTGGATTCTTTTTGGTAAAGACTAAGTTTCTGATAAATTACATCAAATCTATCTAAAATTAACCTTTCAATTTCTCGATCATTTAAAACCTTGGGTGATGAGATATATAAAATTCCCTTTTTCATTCGAAAATATGTATGTTTAATACGTTTTTTTATAAAAACATAAGCAATACACTTTTCGTTCATACATATTTTTTTAGTCATAATCTACGTAACATCGCGTAAGGTTCAACCGCGAATGGAATTTGGATTTTTAAGACTTGCTTGGGGTGTCTTGCAATTGGTGTGTCAACACCATCAAGATCAACCATAGAAGTTAATAAAAACTCATCTTTTGAGCCATTAGGATGAAAGACTTCAATCTGATCCCCACATTCAAAATAATTTCGTTGTTCGATAATTGCTTCTTGAGTTTGAGGGTTATAAGACTGAACTAATCCTATGAATGTCTGTGTAGGTTGTTCACTTCTTTGATTATAAAGCTGTTGTTCAATCCCCGGCATTCCAGCAAAAAAACCATAAGAAGCTTGTCTGTTTTCAGCTTTTTGAATTTCTTTTTCATAAACTGAAATATCGTCAATCTTTCCATCTCTTATATAATCATCAATGAGTTTACGGTAAGTGCCAACAACGGTTGCGATATAGTGAAGGCTCTTCATTCTTCCTTCAATTTTTAATGATTTCACGTTTGCATCAATAAGACTTGGAACATAATCTAATGCTTCTAAATCTTTTGATGACATTGAAAAATAATTTTCATTCACAACTTTGTTATCTTTTGTGAGCGTATAATTCCAACGACATGAGTGTGCACATCCACCACGATTTGCATCACGTTCAGTCATGTTATTCGATAAACTGCATCTTCCAGAAAATGACATACACATGCCACCATGAACAAACACTTCAATATCCGCTTCCACATTTTTTGTTAAATATTTAATTTCATTCATATCGAGTTCACGAGCTAAAACAATCCGTTTCACACCCTTTTCATACCAATAATTTACTGCTTCTATATTGGTTGTCGATTGTTGTGTCGATAGATGAACTTCTAGGGAAGTATGTTTTAACGCATGGTCGATAATATAGGGTGATGCTGATATAATCGCATCAACCCCACATGATTCAAGTTCTTTTAAATATTCGACTAAGCCCTCTAAATCCTCATGATGAGGAATAATATTTGTGGTCACATAGACCTTTTTATGTCGCTCATGGGCAAAATCTGCGGCTTCTTTAATATCTTTGATTGAAAAGTTTGATGCTCTAGCGCGTAAAGAAAAATTTTGTCCCCCAATAAAGACAGCATCAGCGCCGTATAGTAAAGCAATCTTTAATTTTTCTAAATCACCTGCAGGTGCTAATAATTCTATCATATGGACACCTTCTGTTTATAGATCGTTTTTTTGTAGAAAAAACCTTCATCCCAAACCTCATGATATGATGTTTTTAGATTTTCGATCTTTTCTTCATTTGTTGGATCTTTATATATTTTCGCAATCTCAAGTGCATAGGCTGAATCTTTAAAAATGGTATCAATGACAAGATAATCAATCATGGATGATAACTTCTCAAGATGATGTGAAACATGCATCACATGACTACGAAAGACATGAGTTCCAGCATCATCTTCTAATATCGGGAATGGTTCATCTTTTCGATTCTCTTCAATAATTTTTAGATCATAATTCAAATGCAGTTGATCTTCAATTTCATATTGAGTCTTAAAATTCGTTGCGAGTTTACGCTTTGAATAAAACATATTTAAATGACCATGACCAATCATAAAAAGCTTCGTTTGTTTATGTTCTGATAATATATTTAAATCTTCAAAAGTAATCTCTTTTGCTGCATAAGCACCAAATATATGCTCATTGGCTAGCATGTTGAGATCATAGTAATTTGTTAATAAAGTCTCTGGATTATAAACGACCTTACAACCTAGATTCAATTTCTTTAAAACTTGGAACACACCTAAATCACTTACGATAATTCCTGTGATTTTATCTGTTGGTAAAGTTAAGACAAATGATTTAAAGTCTTGAAGTTGCTGATCCATCATGAGTTGGTTAGTTTGAATGAAAACTTCTTTTTTTAACTTAAATGCTTTTTCAATCATACTTTCGATTTGATCGTTATTTAATTGGCATGCAAGTCTTGCGCCATATTGAGAAGGACCAAAAATAAATCCATCAACGTAAGGACTTAAAGCATCCATATCTTGCATATGATTTAGAGTAATTAATGTTTTCATGATGCCCTCCTTTTCGAAACACTCATGCCATCGCCAACAGCATCAAATTGTGTTTGAAAATCCGGATGATTAATTAAAAACTGCTTGAAACGTTCGATTTTTCCTAATAATTGTTTTGTGTGACGATTAACGTCTTCTTTTTTTAAATCATGAAATGATAAATTATCACACACAATCATACCATTTGGTTTTAAAAAAACTTGATAGATCTCAAAAAACTTTTGATACTGGGCTTTCGCCGCATCAATAAAAATCAAATCATACATTTTTAAGTTTTCATAAGGGATTAAAGCATCGTGTAAAATCACTTGAATTTGACTTTCATATCCAAATTTTTTAACATTCTCTTTTGCAATATGTGCGAGTGTCTCATCACGTTCAAATGTATCGACTTGACAGCCAAAAGAAGCCATCTGTAAAGCACTATATCCGATGGCAGTTCCGATTTCTAAAACATCTTTGACGTTGTTTATTTCAATTAAGTTTTTTAAAAACAAAAGCCCATCATCATAAATAATGGGGATATGATGGTCTTTCGCATATTTTTTGAGTTCACTAAACATTAAGCTTCAGTTTCTTCCTCTTCTTGATCTAAATCTATTTCATTATCATCATAATAAGATTGAAGTACTTTATCGAGCATATCCCATTCTTCATCGGTTTCGATGTCTTCGAATGAACCTTCGTCTTCAGTTTCGCCTGGAATATATCTTGCTGCACTCACTTCATGTGTGTCAACAAATTCAAACACCACATAATTTTTTCCTTCGTGTTCATGTGTAAATAAAATTTCGCAGACGGATTCATTGCCGTCTTGATCTGTTACGATCATTTGGTTATCTTGTAACATAGCTTGCTCCTTTATAATCTAAATAATTTTGTAGTATTAATACAGCAGCGAGTTCATCTTTTTTCGCTTTCTGCTTACCTCTTTTTTCTGATCCTTTAGCCATTGTTTGTAACGCGGTTTTTGTTGATAATCTTTCATCCCACAATATACAATCAATACCTTTTTTCATTAATTCTTCTCGAAATGATTCACTAATCTTCCCGCGTATGCCAATATCGTTATTCATGTGTTTTGGTAAACCTAAAACAACAATTTTTGCTTGGTGCTCATTCACGAGATTCACGGTGAGTTTTAGTGCTTCTTCGTAATCATCTTCCCTAAATCTTAACGTTGTCAATGTGTGGGCGATAATTCCAGATTCACTGATGGCTACTCCAATGGTTTTACTTCCTAAATCTAGTCCTAAATATGTCATAATTCTTCTTTCATTGTTTCAATCATCTTATCCACAAGTGATAACTCTTGAGTACCACCCTGGGCAAACTGAGGCTTCCCGCCGCCTGACCCTTTGGTTAATTCTGCAGCAGTTTTAATGATACGATGCGCATCATCATGAGCACTCTTGCATAAGAAAGATGCCTTCTCATTCGTCACATTGACCAATAGAATGGTTTCCGCTTTTATTCTATCATATATCGCATCAATCAGTTGTTTTAAAACTTTCGGATCTAAGTCGTGCGTTTTAATGACTTGTTTCTTTGACTGAAAGTCAGAAATAAAAGTATCAATCTGCGATAAAATTCCTTGTTCTTTATCACGTTGTAACTCTTTTTCAGTTGACTTAATAAACTCTTTTAATTCGAGAATATATTGACGATAATTAACAACATCCAAATAACTTCCGGAAATTTCAGGTTTTTTAGGTGCTTTTATGGACGTATCTAATCTTGATAATTTATCCGTTAATACATCAATTTCGTGAACTAATGGTTCTAAAAACATCATCATTTCTTTTTTAACATGTAAACCAGTGACACCTTCCATACGATATGTGCCAGATCCTATGGATTCATAAGATCCAATCGCGAAATCGACAATTTCTTTCGTGTTTTTCACATGTGTGCCACCACATAGTTCCTTACTCCATCCCATATCGACAACACGAACAATATCACCATACTTTTCACCAAATAGCGCCATAGCACCTATTTTACGTGCTTCTTCAATCGGCATTTGATGAATAATGACATCCAGTGGTGTTTCTAAAATATATTTTTTAACGAGTTTTTCAACTTCTAAAATTCTACCATCTGATTCGTTTTCAAAATGGTTGAAATCAAATCGCCAGCTTTTTTCTGAAACTTGCGAGCCCTGTTGATTCGCATGTTTCCCAAAAATATCTTTAATAGCTTGATGGAACAAATGCGCAGCGCTATGGTTTCTAATAGTTCTTAATCGCTTTTTAGGATCTACAATCGCTAAAGCATCATCGCCCTCTTCAAAATCAGCTTCAACGATATGAAGATGTTGTCCATTTGGCAATTTAATGACATCTAAAACTTCTAATCCGTTAATGGTTCCACCATCATGAACTTGCCCACCAGAAGTTGCATAAAAAGGTGTTTGATCTAAAACAATACCATGATCAAAAATTTTAATGACTTTCGCTTCAGCTTGTAAAGTATCATAGCCAATAAATTTAGAAGGTTCAATGAAGTTTAAAAATTGCTCATCTTGAGCTTTCATCGATCCATGGGATGTTCTCGCATTTCTTGATCGATTTTTTTGAGCCTCTAAAGCTTGATAGAAAGCATCAAGATCCACTTTTGATCCTTGTTCTTCTGCATATTCAATCGTCAGTTCAATGGGGAAACCATAGGTATCATAAAGTTTAAATGCTGTTTCGCCAGAAATGAATGTGCCTTCTTTTTCAATGGCTTCCATTAAATGACGTTCACCTTCGTTAATCGTTTCTAGAAATTTTTCTTCTTCTTTTAAAATTAGTTTTTTAACAATGTCTCTTGTTTCATACAAATTTTGATAAAAAACACCCATAACATCAATGACATCATCGACTAATAAATATAAGAAAGGTTCTAAAAGTCCTAGTTTTCTTCCATATTTCACAGCACGACGTAATAATCTTCTTAAAACATATCCGCGACCTTCATTCGATAGCATTGCGCCATCCGATATCGCGAATGTTAAAGCCTTAATATGATCAGCAATCACTTTAAAAGCCATTTGTCCATCATAAGTAATCCCTGACAATTTTTCAGTATGTTGAATGGTTGGTAAGAAAAGATCCGTTTCAAAATTTGTTTTTGTTTTTTGAATCACACACGCAAATCGTTCCAAACCAGCTCCAGTATCAATATTTTTTGATGGAAGTTCTGGGTATTGTTCTCTAGTCAATCCGGGTTTTGAATTAAATTGTGAAAAGACGATATTCCAAATCTCAATATATCGTTCATTTTCAATATCATCATGAATGAGTTCAACACCACGTAAGTCATATGATTCGCCACGATCAAAATAGATTTCCGTGTCTGGCCCACATGGACCAGGTCCAATTTCCCAAAAATTATCTTCTCTTGGAATTAAATGAGAAGGTTTTACACCTAATTTAATCCATGCATCACGTGCCTCTATGTCATCCGGATAATACGTCATATACAGTTTTTCAATAGGGAAACCAAACCATTTAGGATCTGTCAATAATTCATAACCCCATTGGATAGCTTCTTCCTTAAAATAATTACCAATCGAAAAATTACCAAGCATCTCAAAAAATGTATGGTGCCTTGCTGTTTTACCCACGTGCTCAATGTCATTCGTGCGGATACATTTTTGAACATTGGTTAATCTTTGATTGCTGGGTTTTTCAGTGCCATCAAAATATTTTTTCAATGGTGCCACACCGGCATTAATCCATAAAAGTGTTGGATCATTTTGTGGAACGAGTGAAGCAGATGATTCCACACGGTGACCTTTACTCTCAAAAAAGTTTAACCAAGTCTCTCTAATTTCTTTAGCTGTCATAAAACGCATCGACATACCTCCTAAATAAAAAATAAAACGCCCTTAAATGCTAAGGACGTAAAAATTACGCGGTACCACCTTAGTTCTAGAATGTTTCTAGCCCTCAAATGTCGTTAAGGCCGACTTACCTTTTGCTCCCAAATAGCGTTCATGAGTTTGATTCTTCGTTTTCACCAACCACGAAGTCTCTAAACAACCAATAGCTCATTACTCGTTTTGTTCATTGCGATAATATTGTATCATAATTCATGAAATAATGTAAAGAAATATCGCTATTCTAAATTCATGGCCTGACTTTTGCAGTTTGACAACAC
>DITP01000041.1 GCA_002422135.1 Acholeplasmataceae bacterium UBA6181 | reverse complement strand
CGGTACGGTTTCGAGTCCTGTTACCCCTGCCATATTAAGTTCAAAGGGTATTATCCCTTTTTTATTTTATCGGTAACTCAATGGTAATGGTTGTGCCTTTAGCTAATCCAGATTCAAGAAGAATATTCCCTTGATATTTCAAAACGATGTGTTTCACAATGGCTAATCCTAGTCCAGTGCCGCCATCAAGTCTTCCTTTATCAATACGATAAAAGCGTTCAAAAACTCGAGATTGATGTTCTAAAGCAATACCATAACCTTGATCTTTGACAATAAATACAATTTTCTCGTCTTTCTTTAAGGAAACGTAAATTTGTCTATGCGACTCAGAATATTTTATAGCATTTTCAACTAAATTCTTAAATAGTTTATGCATATCTAATCGATCACAAATCATCATGATATCTTGTGCATCAATTTTGAACTGAATATCTTTTTCATTTGCAAATGGTTTTAGTCGTTCGATAACTTCGTTAAGGATTGAGGACAATGAATGCATTTGATTCGGTTCTTCAGTTATATTTTCTAAACGTGAAAGCATCAACATATCTTCAACAAGAGCATTCATCATCATGACTTGTTTATTAATGTTTTGAGCAACTTGCTTGATTTCATCCTTATTAATAAGGTCAAATTCGATAAGTTCTGCATATCCTTTAATCGCAGTAAGAGGCGATTTTAGCTCGTGTGATGCATGAGAGAAAAAATCCTTTTTCATAATCTCTACGGATCTTTCTTCAGTCACATTTTTAAGCGTTAGGAGCACTGTGGCTTCTTGTTCTTTCATACGAATAGATACTGGGAAAACATGAATCTCAAAAAGTTTTCCCAATATTTTTACATCAAAAAAGGTTGCTTCTTTCTCTTTATTTGCAAAAGTGATAGCCTCATTAATCTTAACTTCTCGAATGAATTGATAACTTTTTTTAGGTGTAATGCTCTCATTAATTTTAAAGAGATTCTTTGCATCATCGTTAAAAAATAGGATGTTTTGATCTCGATCCACAAGTAATACCGCCTGATCCATTTCATCCAGAATACGATTGAGTTGTGCTTGATAGTCCTCAATCTCATCGACATGTTTTGCAGTTGCTAAGTTAATCGTATTCATTTCATGAATAATTTGATTAATTTCTGGATATGGGGTATTAGGTGCAAGTACTTGATACTTTCCTTCTCTTAACATCACTAAGTTATCTCTAACTTTAACCCAAGGCTGATACAAGTTCTCGCTAATTTTTTTCAATACTAATCCATTGATAACCAGCAACAGAGTACCACTAAAAAGTAACCAAAAAAGTAATACATTAAATGTTTGTGCTTGAGGTCTTAATGGCACTGAAACTCTTAAAATATTGCCATTATCGAGTTCTTTAGCTGTATAGATTAAATCAACATCAATCGTTGCAGAGTGACGTCTAACAACACTTCCTAGTTCCGCAATTTCAGGCCGTAAACTTTTATCGGTCCCTACTTCTGCATCATGTGAATCTGCAAGTACGAATCCATATTCATCAAGTATCGTGATTCTTCGATCATTTTCATGGGTAAAATCTAATACAAATTCTGTTACGTTACCTGTATATGATTCATAAGACAATTCAACTTCTTCAATCAGAAAATGCATGAATTCTTCTTGTTTCTTTTGATTAAACCAATAGATGATTATTGAAACAATGACAAAAAAAACAATAAACGAAATAGCATAAATGATAAGGTTGTTTCGAATTAAAATACGCTTCATTCTGCCTGATATCCTATCCCACGAATGGTTTTGATTGACACTAAAGAATCATTACCCTTTAGTTTTTCACGTAATGATTTAATATGCATGTCAAGCGTTCGTGTTTCTCCGATAAAATCGGTGTCCCATACCATTTTAAAAATCATTTCTTTGGATACTACTCTATTTTTTTCTTTAATTAATAACTTAAGAATATCATACTCTTTTTGAGTCAAATAAACATCACACTGATTGATGGTTAATTGATGTCTTTTATCATCAATCATGAGATCTTTGAACACATAAGTTTCCGTAGATAACTTTTTTCTAAGCTTTGATTGTATTCTAGACGTTAATTCTAAAACTCCGAACGGTTTTGTCATATAATCATCTGCGCCATAATCAAGAGCAATGACTTTGTCCATTTCGCTTTGCAATGCTGAAATCATCATGATTGGCGTTTCTGTATCAATTTTTCGAACAGTTTTTAAGATGTCAATTCCTGACACATCAGGTAACATTACATCTAGAAGAATCATATCTGGTCTTTTTTCTCTAAATGCCTTAAAAAAGTCTTCTGCATTGGAAAAACCAAAGCCGTTAATTCCAGCATGATCTAACGTTTTTTCAATGATGTAACTGATGGATTGATCATCTTCAACAAAATAGATTAACGCCATAAATACCTCCTAAAAGAGTGGTGTATTTTTGTGCTTTCCACTGATCATAAAGATAACCCATTCGGCAATATTTACTGCATGATCACCGATACGTTCAAAATACTTAGCGACCATTAGAACATAAATTGCTTCATTGGGATCAACTTTATCTTCTTTAAGTTCATGTGTCATTTTTTGAATAAGTTGATTAAAAAGATCATCCACAAGGTCGTCTGTTTCGATAACTTTTAACGCAATCTCTTGATTGACATGAACCAGCCCTTCAATGCTTGATAATACCATGTTTTCAACAATTTCGGCCATTTTTGACGTTATTGGCAATAGCCGTTTATTCCGTTGATTATCTAAATGAAGGGTCATTTCAGCAATATCACTCGCATGATCACCAATACGCTCAATATCAGTAATCAATTTTAGTATACCAGTAACTAATCTTAAATCACTTGCTAAAGGCTGTTCGCGCCATATAATTTGAAGTGCTTTTTTGGCAATTTCTTCTTCATAACGATCAACTTCAGCATCCTTTGCCATAACTTCTTTTGCAAGATTTTGATCATTATTCTTAAACGCATATAGTCCTTCTCTAATATTTGACAAAGCGAGATCTGCCATCATCGCTACATCCTTTTTTAATATTTCTAATGATTCTATAAGTTTATTTCTTAATGTCATGTTATGCTCCTATCCGAACCGACCTGTAATATAGTCTTCAGTCTTTTTAAATTGTGGTGTAGAAAATAAAGTTGAAGTATCGCCATATTCAATGAGCTCACCCATTAAGAAGAAAGCAGTTT
>DITP01000069.1 GCA_002422135.1 Acholeplasmataceae bacterium UBA6181 | reverse complement strand
CATCTCAGCATCTTCGTGAACACTTTCCCATGAAAAACCTAATTTCATGGTTAAAAATACTTCCCAAAGGCGATGAGCGCGAATCATTTTGATTGCAATATTTTTCCCTTTTTGTGTCAGTTCAACACCGCGATAAGGATAAAAAGCAACTAATTTTTTTGCGTCCAACCGTTTTATCATTTCATTCACACTTTGATCAGTATAATTGAAACGTTCGGACAACTCATTCGCTTTGATGAGTTCAATATTTCGTTCAACCGTCAGTTCATAAATAGCTTTAATATAATCTTCTTCTGCTCGATTTCTCATGTATACCTCAGCTTAAAGCAACATCTAAGATCATCATGATGATAAATCCTACCATGACGCCGAATGTTGCATAATGGGCACCTTTAGGTGTTTGTTTCTGTTGTGCTTCTGGAATTAATTCTTCAACAACTACATAGATCATGGCGCCTGCAGCAAAAGCTAAAGCATAGGGTAAAATTGCGCGCATCTGAAGTACGAGTAATGCACCGAGCACACCTGCAATAGGTTCAACAAATCCTGAGGATTGTCCCCAAAAGAATGCTTTTTTCATAGACATTCCTTCTTGTCTTAAAGGAATTGAAACTGCTGCACCTTCAGGAAAGTTTTGTAATCCAATCCCAATAGCTAAACCAATGGCTCCAAGAGTAGCAGACATTAAATCACCAGTAACATACTTTAAAGCGCCGAATGCAACACCAACAGCAAGTCCTTCTGGGATATTATGCAATGTCACTGAGAAAACGAGTAATATATTTCGTTTTAATTTGGTTGGTAGACCTTCTTTATCATGATTAAAACCAAAGTGCATATGTGGAACAAGTTTATCAGCGATATATAAAAATAGTCCGCCTAAAGCAAAACCAATCGCAACCACAAGCCAGGAAATAACGCCTTGCTCATCTGCCATTTCAATCGCAGGTGCTAAAAGTGACCAGAAACTAGCAGCAATCATAACCCCAGATGCAAATCCCAAAATAAGATTAAAAATGTTTCTGTTGACGTGTTTAAAGAAAAATACAAGTGAAGCACCAATTGCAGTTAATAAATAAGTAAAGAGTGTGGCCAATAATGCTTGTACCCAAAAATCAAGACTCATAAACCAATTTAGCATTTTATTACTCCTTTTTTAAGGTTATCCTTAATTCTAATTTAAGTATAGCATGCTTATACAGCAGTGTCAATAAAAAGAGCCATATCGGCTCTTTAGTCTTTTAGGAAATAGTTTTATCTTCATACTGCAATTGATACAAGCTGTGATAAATACCTTTCTTCTTTAATAATTCTTGATGACTTCCACTTTCTTTTATCTCGCCTTTTTGCATGACAATGATTCGATCTGCGTGCTGAATTGTTGATAAACGATGAGCAACAATTAACATCGTTGAGATGTTCATCATCTTTTCCATAGAAGCTTGAATAAGCTCTTCAGTCTCGCTATCAATATTTGCTGTAGCTTCATCTAATATCATTAAACTCGGTTTATAAACAACAGCTCTTGCAAATGATATAAGCTGACGCTGTCCACTTGAAAAATTGTTACCACGCTCTAATACGACATGTTCATAACTATCTGGAAGTTTTTCAATAAATGTATTTGCTCCAACGTATTCACTAGCTTTCTTAATTTCTGTAATAGAGATGGATTCATCTTTTAAAGATATATTTTCAGCAATCGTACCGCTAAATAAGAAAACGTCTTGTAACATTTGACCAATAAAACGTCTAAGCGAAGATCGCTTGATATCTTTTAAATCAATACCATCAATTAATATTTGACCTTTTTGAATATCATAATTACGAACCATCAAACTTAAGATAGTTGTTTTACCTGAACCTGTCGAACCAACAAATGCGACAGTTTCGCCAGGGTTCACTTTAAAACTAACACCCTTTAAGACCCATTCATTCGGAATATAAGAAAACCATACGTCTCTAAATTCAATCGATCCTGAGAAAGATTCTAATTCAATGGCATCTTCTTTATCCGTGATTTCTGGTTTTGTATCTAGGACATCAAATATCTTTTCTGCACTTGCAAAAGCATTTTGAAGCATATTAAACTGCTCAGCAAGTTGTTGAATTGGTTCAAAAAAATCACCGACATACATATAATAAGAAAACAATAAACCTGCGGTAAATAATGGAACAGTCATCACTTCTTGATATCCCACATATAAAACAATGACGATGCCTACCATCGATAGTAAATATACTGTAGGACGATATATCCCAAAGACTAAGATTTCTTTTAAATAACTATTTCTTAATTTTTTACTATGATCTAAGAATTCCAAGCGTTTTTTCTTTTCTTGGTTGAAAATTTGTGTAACCTTCATGCCCGATAAATTTTCAGATAAAAATGCATTAACTTCTGACACATTCGCACGAACACGTCGATAAGATGCTCTTGAGTACTTTCTAAAAAGTACGGATGCCAGGATCACAAGTGGAATAACAAGCATAAGCCATAACGTTATCCTGTAGTTGATAATAAACAATACAATAATAACAACCATTAGATACAAAACATTCCGAACAAGATTCACTGCAACCGATGTATACATTTCACCAATGGAGTTCGTATCGTTTGCGACTCTTGTGACTAGTTTTCCAACTGGTACTTGGTTAATTTGACCAATGGATAAATTTTCAATGTGATTGAATACATCATTTCTAATGGTTACAACCGTTTTTTGGCCAATTTTTTGTAACATCATGCTTTGAAAGTATTGAATGACAAATGCAAAACCTAATGCAACCACAAATACACCAGACATTAAAACAACTTGAAAAATCTTTTCATCTTTTGTCATGATATCACTTCCGACAACATCGACAGTTCTACCAATAATATAAGGTGGTAACAATTGGATGCCAATCATGACAAACATGAGTAATACAACAATCAAAAATTGCGATTTATATGGCTTCATATAAGCGATTAATCGCTTTAAAACCTCTTTATCGCTACGTTCTCTCGTGTTATCTTTGAAGTCCTTCATGATTGTCACCTCCTTCGACGATCGTTTCTAGTTGCTGACGACGAACCATATCTTGATATAAAGGACTTGTCTTCATAAGCTCTTGATGATTACCAACAGCGACAATTTCCCCTTGATCAAGTAAAATGATTTTATCCATTTTTTTAACAGTAGAAATGCGATGTGCAATAAAAATTGTCGTTTTGCCTTTTCGGATCTGATGAAGATTACGAATGATTGACTCTTCGGTTTTTGTATCCACTGCAGATACCGAATCATCTAAAATCAAAATTTCGGGATCTTTCGACAAAGCTCTTGCGATACTGATTCTTTGTTTTTGTCCGCCAGATACGGTAACACCACGTTCACCAAGCATGGTTTCAAATCCGTCTTTAAATTCAATAATGTTGTCATAAACATCAGCTAATCTTGCAGATTCTTCAACTTTTCTTAAATCAGGTTTATCATAAGCAAAACCGATATTATTGCGAATTGTTTCAGAAAACAAAAAGTTATCTTGTGGAACATAACCTATCGCTTCTCTCACAGAATCCAATGTTAGATCCATGATGTCGTAATTATCGATAAAAAGTTGACCTTTTTCAAGATTATAAATTCTTAAGAATAAATCAACTAAACTACTCTTACCACTACCCGTTCTACCAAGAATTCCAACCATTTCACCTTGTTTAATTTCAAAAGAAACATTTTTTAAAACTGGTGAGTCTCCATCAGGATATTGGAATGTTAAATTCTTTAGTGAGATGGTACCTTTTAAACCTTTGACGGGTTTCGCATCACCTAAATCATAAACTTCATATGGATGATCCAAGAATTTTGTGATTCTTTCTGCTGAAGCTTTTGCTTGCCCTTGAATTTGCATAAATTGTGATAACGCCATAACTGGCCAAATCAGTGAGAAGAAATAACTGATGTACTCTGTTAATTGACCAGCCGTTAAGCCGTTTTGATCACGATTTATAACAAGTAAACTACCGAATAATACAATCGATAATATCACGAGATTAATAGCTGCACCAACAATAATATTGATGATGACAACATATTTAACAAATGAAATATGCTTATCATATAAATCTTCATTTTTCTTTTGAAAAAACATATACTCTTTGATTTCTCTAACGAATGCTTTAATGACGGTGATTCCTGAAAAGTTTTCTTGCGTGAAATCACTTAATTTTTCAAATGCCTCTTGTCGTATTTTAAATTTCTTCGATATTTGTTTTCTTATGAAAATCATAATGACTAATAATGCGAGCATCGGTATGGATGCATAGAGTGTTAATCTACTATTTAAATTAGCCATACGGTACAATGAAAAGCCACCTAAAACCAATCCATCAACAACCATTAAAATCCCCGGTCCAAAAGTCATACGGATTGCTTCCAAATCATTAATAAAATAAGTCATGAGTCCCCCAACTTTTTCTTGGCTATAAAAACTTTGTGAGAGTTTTGTTGCGTGAGTGAACATCACATTTCTTAATCGAAACTCTATGCGTCTTGAAGCTCCAAAAATCGTATAGCGCCACAAAAAACGACCAACCGTGATTACGATTGCTAATAAACCTATACTTTTAATTGATGCTAAAATAAATGCTTCATCAGGGGTTGGTGATTTTAATGCATCAATAATACCACCAACAAGCTTAGGAATATCAAGCTGTATCCAATCCACTAAAACTAGAACTGCAATCCCTAAGATAAAAAGATGCCCAAAAATAAAATAATACTTCCTGAAATGCTTACCAAATAACATAATTGCGACCTACCTTGTTGTTATATTTATTGCAATAAAGGCGCTTCATTGAAGCGCTCTACTGTTATATCTCCTAAATATTTTTACTCTACAATAATTCTAATCTTATCTCCATCAGCTGAATCCACAGTAACAATTTCACCAACAACTCCGCTATTGATCATATCAAGGAGTGCATCAATATCAATATCACTATCTGAAAGATTCACGTTAAATTTGCCCGTCTTTAATAGTTTAGCAAATTCAACAGGAATTTGCACGCGTACTTTATCGCCATCTTCGGAATCTACTAAGATTTTTAGCATTCTAAATGGTGCTTTTTTCTGATTAACGGCAATTACTTCAGTTCTAATTCCTTCGTCTGATTTATCCATTGCTGATAATAACTTCTCAGCTTCATCGGCAGAGATAATTCCTTTTGATAATAATTCTAATACTTTCATTCTTTCTTCTTTTAAATTTTCTTTTGACATTCTCATTCACCTCTTACTTATTTTTCTTTAAAGCTTCTAGAGCTTCATTTACGGTCATTTGCCCTTTTTCAATAGATTCTAAGATTGTTTGTTTAATTTGATTTTTTAAATCTTTTTTGTTTTCCTTATCTTTAATTAATTCTTCATCATCATCCGGTTCAACAGAATATCCTAGGCCAATAATCACTTCATCAAGCATTTTTTTAACTGTTGGATAACTAATATTTAGTTCTTTTTCGATTGCTTTAATGTTCCCGCGATTTTTGACAAAAATCTCAATAAAATACAATTTTTCAGTTTCTAAGTAATTGAACTTTGAAAGTGAAAACGACCCTGTTAATTCGGTATCACAATATTCACAATGTAACTTAACAACGTTTAATTCATGTTTACAAACGGGGCAAGCCGTTAATACTGGATATTTTTTTTGATTCATTTTATTCACTCCTCGTATAATATGTAGTGT
>DITP01000058.1 GCA_002422135.1 Acholeplasmataceae bacterium UBA6181 | reverse complement strand
GATGGATGATTTATATCAAATTTCATTAAATCTTCGTTATCCCAATGGTGTTAAACTCGATGATGTGATGAACAAACTTGAAAAAGCTTGTAAACCTTATGGGGCGAAAGTGACATTAGATAAGCATCAAGAATTGCTTTATAAAGATCCAAATTCAGATTTAGTGAAAAAACTCATGAAGGTTTATCAAAAACATACCGGTGATTTAGAAACTAAGCCGTTAAATATTGGTGGTGGAACATTTGCGAGAGCCATGGCGAACTCCGTAGCTTTTGGTCCTCATTTCTTAGATAAACCAACTTTTATTCACCAAAAGAATGAATTTATTGGTATTGATGATTTAATTCTCGCAACGATCATTTATACAGAAGCATTATACGAACTCGCAAAATAGGAGGTTTTTATGAAACCTTATTTAGAACTTTGTCAACATGTTTTAACGCATGGAAAGAAAAAGATGGATCGAACAGGAACTGGAACACTTAGTGTTTTCGGATACCAAATGAGGTATGATCTATCCGACGGTTTTCCATTGCTTACTACGAAAAAAGTTCATTTAAAATCTATCATCCATGAATTATTATGGTTTATTAAAGGTGATACGAACATCAAGTATTTGCTCGATCATGATGTGAAAATTTGGAATGATTGGCCATATAAAGCCTTTCAGAACCATAAAGATTACCAAGGCGAATCCATGGCTGAATTTGTTGATAAAATCAAGCGTAACGACGAATTTGCACGTATCCATGGTGATTTAGGTCCTGTCTATGGTGCACAGTGGCGCAACTTTAATGGTGTGGATCAAATTCAGTTCATTTTAGATGAACTAAAAACGAATCCTCATTCACGACGAATGATTCTTTCAGCGTGGAATCCAAGCGAAATTAAAGACATGGCATTACCCCCATGTCATACACTGATTCAGTTTTATGTTGAAAATGGAGAATTATCCCTCCAACTTTATCAACGAAGTGCTGATATTTTTCTTGGTGTTCCGTTTAATATTGCATCGTATGCACTTTTACTATTAATGGTTGCACAAGTAACTGGACTAAAGCCTAAAGCATTTGTTCACACTCTAGGAGATGCTCATATATATTTGAATCACATCGATCAAGTGCTATTGCAACTCCAAAGAACACCGAAAGAAAGACCGACCATGTGGATCAATCCAGAAGTTAAATCATTATTTGATTTCAAATTTGAAGATTTTAAACTCGAAAATTACCACCCAGATCCAGCAATCAAAGGAGAAGTCAGCGTATGATTAAAATGATATGGGCGATGGATGAAAACCATCTGATTGGTAAAGGTAACTTACTTCCTTGGCATTATCCAAAAGATTTAGAATATTTTAAACAAATGACTGCATCAATCCCAGTTTTGATGGGTGAGATGACGTATCAGTCTTTGAAGTCTTATTATCGTAAAAAGCCTTTGCCATTTCAAAAGATTTATGTCGCTAACCTTGAAGATGTAGAATATCAGGATGCGACACGCATCCAAGATATCGATCATTTTTTAAAAGAATATACTGAAGATATCATGGTCATCGGTGGAAAAACCATCTATCAACTCGCATTGCCTTATGCTGAAAAACTCTATATTACTTATGTTCTAAAGGCTTATCAAGGGGATGTATATTTCCCTAAATTTGATTTAAGTCAGTTTAGACTCACGTGGTATAAAACGGAAGAACAATTGATATTTAGTGAATATACGAGGGTGACATTATGATCACAATAATTTTTTTCATAACCTATTTTGGATTTGCCCTATTGATGGGGATATTGATTGATATACCATATCTCATTCCTTTGTGGATCCTAATTGGACCAATCATCGGCATTTTAATGGTCATCTTATTCATTATTGTGAATTTGCCGATATTCAAATATACATCCTATACGAATCGTTATAAATTTTATGTTGCCAAGAGTACCTCCAAATTTTTGAATCATGTGTTATTACGATTGAATATCGAAATAACCGGTCAAGAAAATATTCCTAAAGATGGTTTATTAACTATTTATGCCAATCATAAATCGTATGCTGATCCATTTATCATTTATGAAGGCATGACAAGAGCAATGACATTTACTCCGAAAATGGGAGTCTATAAAATACCACTTCTTCACAAATGGTTAAAATATCTTGGTGCATTTCCAATTGATCGTTCGAGTGATCGTAATACGGCAAAAGCCATGGTTGAAGCCATTAAAGTTGTAAAAACTGGTATGGCNNGCGATGCGTGCGGGTGCTTACCGACTTGCGATGAAAGCAGGCGCGAACTTGTTACCTGTAAGTATCATTGGAACCACTCAAATTAAAAAAAGAGCGCCTTTTCGAGCAACTCATATCAAAATGATAATTCATCCTTTGATTTCTTATGAAAGTGTTAAAGATAAGACTACCGCTGAAATTGCAGAACAAATGTTTTTAATTATTAATAATAAATTAGAATAAAAGGCCTTGTTAGGCCTTTTTCATTTTAGAAAACTAATGGTTTGATCCTTGATTTCAAAGTGATAAAATTCAGTATTTTGTAATCGATGTTCAGAAAATGAGTATTTTTTTGGATCAACGATAATTAGCATTGATTTAATGACATGAGAATGAGCAACAACGATTAATCGTTTGTTTGGATATAGTTTATTTAATTTGAAGATCTCATGTTTTACTCGATGGATAATTTTTTCGTCATTTTCATAATCCAATTGGTTTATCGGATTTGTTTTAATATAATGAATAGCATCTTCAAATGGTTTTTCTTCTAAATGTCCAAATTCTCTTTCAACAAGGTGATGTGAAATTAGAATGTTCGACTCTGTTTGAATGTAATTTTTTATAA
>DITP01000088.1 GCA_002422135.1 Acholeplasmataceae bacterium UBA6181 | reverse complement strand
CCAATATGATTGATGGCATCATTGGGTTTCCATTTATTGTAGAATATGCATTCTTAATGCTTATTGTTGGATTAATCTTTGTTATTTGGGCGATTCGAAGAGGATTCATCTTAAGAATCTTATTAACTTTTGTGTTACTNNGTCATGACGGTCTACGCGATGAGTCAACCCATTGTCTATATGACATTTCTAGCCATTGATATGCCAGCGTGGTGGGCAACTGTCTTAGGATTTGCAAATCCACTCTTAGATCAATTTCTAGCGCTTCATGGTGCTGTTGGACCTGCTGTGGTATTATTAGTTCCAGCGCTATTATGGATTACATTTAGAAATAAAAAGCCAAGACGATTATCCATCTTCCTTATGCGTTTAGGAAGCATTGCAATGTTAGTGGCAACCCTCATGGTAATTGTATCTGAAGATTTCTTTACAGATCTTCAAAGTTTTGCAATTTATGAAACGATTTACTTGTTAGCTTATATCTTTACCTATCTCTTTTATATGGTAGGTTCAGTATTTGGTATTCTAGGAGCAGCCAAACCATAATGATAAAAAATAGGCTCGAAGTTTGAAAGCTTCGAGCTTTTTTTGTTTTATAAAAGTGAAGAGAATCCTTTAAAGAACTGTTGAAGGATGACATAAAATAAATTTGGTTTTTTCAAATCTTCAAAGGATACTGATTCTTCGACTGTTTTTAAGAAGAATGATGTCATATGGTGAATCGCACTTGAGTTTTCTAAGTAAATTGAATTTTCAAAGTGAAGATAAAACGATCGATAATCAAAATTTACCGTACCAATCATGGCTTTTTCATTGTCTGTGACCATCAGTTTCGCATGAATGAAACCGGGTTTATATTTATAGACTTTAATCCCAAATCTTAATAAATCGGGGACATACGATTCAGTGACCATGTAGACGATTTTTTTATCGGGAACATAAGGGATAATAATTCTCACATCCACACCAGAGATACTTGCGAGTTTTAAGGCGTTTGAGATTTCATTATCAATAATTAAATAGGGTGTGGTGATGTAGATGAATTTCGTGGCTGAATGGATCATTTGGAGATACGTAAGTTTTGATGTGACATTATGATCCAAAGGCGTATCGGTGAATGGAATGACGATGCCATCATCATCGGTTTGATAATCAACCTTGTAGGTAAGATAATCAATGGTTTTTTTATGGATAAATCGGTAGTTTTCTAAAAACCCTAGTGTGAGCGACCACACGGCACTTCCTTCAATACGAAGTCCTATATCTAACCAATGGCCAAATGGGCTTTTGAGATTGATATATTCATCAGCAATATTGATTCCACCTGTGTAACCGATTTTTCCATCGATAACCATGATTTTTCGATGGTCTCGATAGTTCATTCCAAAATTTAAATGCATTTTCATTTTATTAAACACTTTAACATCGATTCCATATTGTGTTAATTTTTTAACAAAATTAAGCGGTAGTCCACTGCTTCCAAAGTCATCAAAAATAAGTTTGACATCAACTCCATTGGATGTTTTATCTTTTAAGATGGTTAGTAATTCATCCCACATCACACCCTTTTTGATGATAAAGAATTCTAAAAAGATGAAGGATTGAGCATTCAATAAATCTTGTTTCATCCGTTGAAACATGATTTCTCCAGAACTTAAAAATTCCGTTTTGGTTTGGTCATAAGATGGCCAATTGAGGGTATTTAAGTAATGTGCAGTTCTTAAATCTGAAATATTTTCTGTCGGAATAAAATGTTTTCGATCTTGATCAATTTTTAAGTGTTCATCAATGACTTTATTGGAGATATTTCGTTGACGATAAAATAAGTAAAAGATGCCTCCAAATAAGGGAAATAGAAGAATGGGGATAATCCAACTTATTTTATAATTTGGATCACCATCAGATGATACTAAATATAAGACAATGAAAACCGAGATGGCATACAATATCGTATTGACATAAGGAAATTGAATAAAATATTCGATGATCAAGAAAAATAGTCCTATTTGTAAAAGTAAGAGTATTAGAATAAATGCCGTTCTTGAAAGTAATAATCTTAAGATGCGTTTCATTCTTCATCCCTCCTAAAGAAATATTGACTGTGTGTCGATAAATTTTCATCGAATGAAAAGCCATCAACACTCATCTTTTTTAGTGTCTTTAAATCATGGACTTGATGGATTGCCATGGCACGTAAAAAATGTCCTCTTAATGTTTTTAATGCCATCGAATGAATATTCTCTTTGGCTGTAAAGTTAATCGAAATATGGGCAATATCTTCAATCACTTTTTCATATTCATTTGATAGTAAGCTGATGACAATTTCATCTTTATGCGTTTCATGGATGTATTTTTTGATGACTGGTTTCCAGTATTCATAAAGATTCATGATCGTTTGATCTTTTATTTCCAAACGATAAAATGAAATGCCGTCGAGAGGTCTGACCAACCCATATAATCCAGAGATGATATAAAGACGTTGTTGGATATATGCTTTTTCAGGTTCACTTAAACTTTGATACTGTAAGGCTTTATAAACTTGTCCTTGATAAGACTCAATGGCGAGGTGATGGTTAAGATTAAAATTTTGATAATCATCATAAACGGTATTTGCTAATTTTTTTGAAATTTGCATATGCTTCATGATGTCATCTATGGATAATCTTTTCAACTTTTTTTGTAGCACAAAACTTTCCTTCACAAACATTGGAGTTTGAAGGCTTGTTGAAGGGTTTTTTGAAAATGTTTTGGCGGGTGAAATTAAGATAATCATAGGACTTCCTTTTCGCTGATTCTACAGTATAAGTATACCAAATAATTCATCTTAATGGTAAAATATAATGGTGCAAGACTAGGGAGGACAAAGATGAAAGAACGTAAGCTTAATCTTTTAATGGACTTTTATGAACTCACGATGGCTAATGGTTATTTTGTGGACCATAAGCATCAACAAATCGCGGTGTTTGATGTCTTTTTTCGCTCAGTTCCTGATGATGGCGGTTACGCCATTTTTGCTGGACTTGAACAAGTCATTGATTACATTGAACATTTATCATTTGGTAAAGAAGAACTCGAATACTTAGAAAGTAAAAACATATTTAACCCAGATTTTATTGAATATTTAAGACATTTTAAGTTTAGTTCTGATGTCTACGCGATGAAAGAAGGAACTCCGATATTTCCTCATGAACCAATCTTCGTCATCAAAGGACCAATCATCGAATGTCAACTCATCGAAACGATGATTTTACTCACGATTAACCATCAAAGTTTGATTGCGACAAAAGCCGCTCGGATTGTGTATGCAGCGAAGGGGAGATCTGTCTTAGAATTTGGAGCACGACGTGCCCATGGTTATGATGCATCGATTTTTGGCGCGAGAGCGGCATACATTAGTGGCGTCATCGGATCATCAAATACTTATGTCGATTATCAATTTCAAATTCCTGCATTAGGTACGATGGCTCATAGTTATGTCCAAAGCTACGCAACAGAATATGAAGCTTTTGTTTCATACGCGAAAACATACCCAAAAGCTTGCGTGCTACTCGTTGATACATATAATACGTTAAAAGAAGGGATTCCTAATGCCATTAAAGTGAATAACGAAATCTTAAAACCCATGGGACAATCCTTGAAAGGAATTCGATTGGATTCTGGGGATTTAACATATTTAACGATTGAAGCGAGAAGGATGCTCGATGCTGCAGGATTAAACGATACAAAGATCACCGTATCAAATTCACTCGATGAGTTTATCATTAAAGAACTCATTAGCCAAGGTGCTCAAATTGATTCATTTGGTGTGGGTGAACGTTTAGTGACTGCTCGTTCAGAATCCGTATTTGGTGGTGTGTTTAAGCTATCTGCTATCGAAGTTGAAGGTGAACTCGTATCGAAGATTAAGATCAGTGAAAACGTTCAAAAAACAACCATTCCTGGGTTTAAACAAGTCTATCGTTTCTATGATGCACGAGGCATGGCAGAAGCGGATGTTATCACGCTATTTGATGAAACGATCGATGCATCAAAACCTTATCGGTTATTTGATCCAAACTTTCCATGGAAAAATAAAGAAATTACAAATTACAAAGCAGTCCCTTTATTGGTTCAAATCTTTGATAAGGGTAAATTGATTTATAATCTTCCCTCACTCGATGAGATTAGAAAATATCATAAAGAGGAACATCAAAAATTATGGCCTGAAGTCTTACGTCTAGAAAAACCACATACGTATTATGTGGATTTATCACAAAAACTTTGGGATTTAAAACAATCTTTAATTAAACAATATAAGAAATAGAGGGATGCGTTTTGGCACGTACTATAAAAAAAGAAAACATCGAACGCATTTTACACGAGCCATCGATCATCAAAGGTATTGTCATCATGGCAATACCCGTTTTTTTGAATAACTTTTTAAAATCACTCCATGATTTAGTGGATGCTGTTTTTATCGCAAGAATGCCTGTTGAATCACCTGAAATGATGGATAGTGCACTCGCTGCCTTAAATATTCACTGGCCAATCTTTAACTTTTTTATGGCTTTAGGGATTGGGCTATCGATTGCCTCTGTGTCGATTGTCAGTCAATATTTAGGTGCTAACAGGAAAGATTTAGCCAAAAGTTATGCCTCAAAATTATTCTTTTTATCGATTTTATTAGGGATCTTAATTACGGGGATTTTTTTGTTAGCCTCTGATTTAGTATTGGGCTATAACTTGTTCGCATATCTCATGGGGGCTAGAGGAGATGCACTCAAATTCGCGGGTGAATATTTTCGGATTCGAAGTTTTGAATTCACCTTCGTTTTTATCTTTTTAGTATATCAAGCCATTCGTCAAGCATCAGGTGAAACATTAAGACCCGTGTTATTAAATATTATGGGTATACTTGTTAATATTGTATTAACCTGGTTATTTGTATCAAAACTAGAGATGGGGATTAGTGGGGCAGCCTATGCGACATTGATTGCTCAAATCATAGTGGTACCACTACTTATCATTGATTTATTCACATCAAAGAAGTTTGTGAGAATTAGTTTATCTGAAATGTCATTGAATAAAGAAGTGATGAAAGATATGGGACGATTTGCAGTCCCAGCATCGGTGGGACAAGCGGTATCGTCTTTAGGATTTGTCATCATTCAAAGTATTATCTTATCCTATGGAGATCACGTGTCTGCGGGATTTAGTGTGGGAAATCGAATCTCTTCACTTTTGTTAAATCCAGTCGTGGCGATATCATCGATTATGGCAGCTTATATTGGATTAAATATTGGACATCATCAGCCAGAACGAGCGAAGAAGAGTTACAAGATATCAAGAAATTTATCATTATGGATTATGGTTATTGGTATTGCGATTATCATACCTCTAAGAAATCCAATTATTGTCTTTATTATAGGAACGAGTGCATCAAGATCTTTTGATGTGGCGTCGGAATATACGATTTGGATTTTACTGACTCAACCTTTAATGGCGATTTTCCAAAGTCATGTCGGGTTATTCAATGGGGCAGGGCGTCCACATTTAACCTTAAGAATGTCGATGGTAAGACTTTGGGCAATCCGTGTACCGCTTGTATTAATTTTTATGTGGGTATTACCCAAAGAGATGTATCAAGGGATTTTTTACGCGATGATGATTTCGAATATCGCGATTGTCTTTTATGGATTTTATTTAGAGAAACAAATTAATTATGAAGTGCAGGTGAGATTATAAATGTTTGATATTGTCTTATATGAACCAGAAATTCCTCAAAATACCGGGAACATTATGCGAACATGTGTCGCGATTGGTGCGAAATTGCACCTCATTGAACCGATGGGATTTAAAATCGATGAAGCGAAATTAAGAAGAAGTGCACTGGATTATTATGAATATTTAAATTTTGAAGTATATCAAAGTTATGAAGCATTTACTCATAAAAATCCAGGTATTTATGTATATCTCTCAAGATATGGGAAAAAGAAATATACGGATATCGATTTTAAATCATTTAATGATAAGGTGTATCTCTTTTTTGGAAAAGAATCAACTGGCATAGATAAACACATTTTAGCAAACAACTTAGACCAAACATTTCGAATTCCAACAACTGATAAAGTGAGAAGTATTAATTTGTCAAATGCAGTCGCGATTGTTGCTTATGAAGCACTGAGACAATTAGATTTTCCCGACTTAATCGATTACGAACCTCATAAGGGTAAAGATTTTTTAGACCAATTTAAGGACAAATAAATGAAAAAAACAAACATACAAACCATGGGCGAAGAAATTGCCAATAGCATTAGCCATGGCGTCATGGCAATCCTTGGCATTGTCTTCATGATTTTATTACTTGTTAAATCAGATACCACGATTGAATATATCGCAGCCATTATCTTTGGCTTTGGCATGATTAATTTGTATCTCATGAGTACGTTATATCACGCCATCCATCACAAAAAAGCTAAAAGTGTGTTTCAACGACTCGATCACCTATCAATCTATATTTTAATCGGTGGAACATTCGCTCCACTTTTACTCTTACTACCTAGTATTCAAGAGCCTATATTTTTAGGATTAGGTCTAGGATTGATTATCTTTATCATTCAATGGAGTTTCATCTTACTTGGTGTTATATTTAAAGCGATTTGGATTAAACGCTATCAAAAACTCCACTTGGTGATCTATTTAGCGATGGGATGGAGTGCGTTACTCTTTATCAATCATTTATTAGCTTTTAATTTAAATGCCTTTTATTGGGTGGTTTTAGGGGGTTTAAGTTATACGATAGGTGTGGGGTTTTATATGTTTCCAAAGATCAAATATTTTCACTTTATTTGGCACATCTTTGTAGCACTTGGAACCGTTTTCCAATTTCTTGCGATCTATCTTTACATTTATTAACATGAATATTTATTCATATACTTGTAAAAGGTTGCTAAATCGGTTATGATTAAGATAGAAGATAAAAAATAAGTTAGATGAAATGAGGAAAAACCATGAAAATTATTGCTGTCAATGCAGGAAGTTCAAGTTTAAAATTTCAATTGCTTGAAATGCCAGAAGAAAAATTAATCGCATCCGGGTTAATCGAACGGATTGGTTATGATAATGCGGTTTCTACGATTAAGTTTAATGGTGAAAAACTGATTGAAGAAGCATCCATTCCAAATCATGGAGTAGCTGTCTCAATTTTACTGAATGGACTCATTAAACATCACATCATTGAAAGTCTAGATGAAGTTAAAGGTGTTGGACACCGTGTCGTTCAAGGTGGCGAAATCTTTAAAGATTCCGTCATAATCACCGACAAAGTCGTTGAACAAATTCGAAGTTTAAATGATTTAGCACCACTTCATAATCCGGCGAACATTACCGGGATTGAAGCATTTCGAAAAGTATTACCCAATGTTGTTCAAGTTGGTGTCTTTGATACGACATTTCATCAAACGATGGATAAGCTCGCTTATCTTTATGCTGCACCTTATGAATGGTATGAAAAATATGGTGTCAGAAAATATGGATTCCACGGGACATCGCATCAATATGTAAGCCAGCGTGCCATGGAATTACTTCATAACCCTAAAGCAAAAGTCATTGTATGTCACTTAGGCAATGGTGCGTCACTATGTGCGGTTGATGCAGGTAAATCTGTGGATACATCCATGGGGCTCACGCCACTTGAAGGGATTCCAATGGGTACCAGAAGTGGTAACATTGACCCTGCGGTTTTAATGTTAGTCGCTGCGAAAGAAAATAAGACTTACGCGGAAGTTTTAGATGACTTAAATAAAAAGAGTGGATACTTAGGTGTGTCTGGATATAGTAATGATTCAAGAGACATTATCGAAGGTATGGAGAAAGGCGATCCAAGATCAACTTTAGCCCATATGATTCAAGTGAAGCGGATTGCTGATTATATTGGTTCTTATTACGTTTATATGGGAGGCCTTGATGCGATATGCTTTACTGCTGGTATAGGTGAAAATGCACCTGAAGTCAGACGTGATGTCATCAACATGATTAAAGTCTTAGGCATCGAAGTAGATCCAATTGAAAATAGTAAACGCGGTGAACGAATGGTTTCTACAAAAGACTCGAAGGTCAAAGCCTTCATCATTCCAACCAATGAAGAAGTGATGATTGCTAGAGAAGTCATGCGTTTAAAAAAATAAAAAATAGTAAATGAATGAAGGAGATCAAGCATCTCCTTTTATTTCATGTATAATAAGATTAGGTGATCGATATGAACCAAACAATCGAAGTAGGGGCAATACTTAACTTAAAAATTAATAAAATCGGGATTAATGGTGAAGGCATCGGTTATAAAGACCGGTTAGCCATTTTTGTTGATGGTGCATTGCCAGAAGAAGAAATATCGGTTGAAATCATCGAAGTTTATGAAAATAGAGCCGTTGGATTACTTAAAGAAATCATCAAGGCTTCACCCTTTCGACGAACACCTTTTTGTCCTATCTATGAAAAATGTGGGGGTTGTCAAACCCAGCACATGGATTATGAAAAAACGTTAGAAGACAAAAGAGATTTAATTATACAAGCCTATCTTAGATATCTCCCTCATAAGATATCAAGTAAACTGATTAAACCGACTATTGGTGCTAAACACCCACTCAACTATCGAAATAAAGCATCGCTTCCCATCCAAAAGATTGATGGGAAAAATCGAATGGGGATGTATCAAAAAAACTCAAATGAGTTTATTGAATTGGATGAATGTCCAATTCAAGATGACATGATTAATCATATCCTTAAATTATCGATTAAACTTTTTGATGAACTTGGGATTGATGGACTCAATGGAAAGACGAAAAGAGGTTATGTCAAGTCTTTAGTCGTTCGTGTCAATGATGATCACAGTGAAGCTCAAGTGTCCATCATCTTAAATCAAAAATCAAATCGATTAGGTGATTTTGTTAAAATGCTTGTTGAAAAAGAACCACGGATTAAGTCTGTCATCTCTGTTCTTCATACCAATCGACATAAAATTGGTTTTTTTGAAGGCGATATTTCGATTCTTTATGGTAGAGATACCATTGAGACGAAACTGGGTGGCTATACATTCGATTTAAAGCCTGAAGCGTTCTTTCAATTGAATAGTGAACAAGCCGATATCTTTTATCAAGAAATGGTCAGACTCGCTGATTTAAAGGGAAGAGAAACCGCGATAGATGCATATGCTGGGATTGCACCTGTGAGTCATTATATTCATCAAAGCGTCAGAACAGTTTACGCGATTGAAATTGATCCAGCATCTTGCGCGTCAGCACGATTATCTTTAGCGAAAAATCACATTACCAATGTGAAGATTTTACAAAGTGATTTTAAACGCGCCTTATCCGGATTAAAAGAGAAGAAGATCGATATTATGTTCTTTGATCCGCCAAGAACAGGTCTTGGAGATGATACCATTGATCTCATCAAAGGCTTTAAACCAAAGAAACTGATTTATGGGTCATGTAATCCTTCAACTTTAGCGAAAGATATTTCAAAACTGATTGATCTCTATGAAATCAAAGAGACAGTCCCTATTGATATGTTTCCTTATACAAGTTTAGTTGAAAGTGTCACATTGCTTTCTTTAAAATAGAAACTGATTGTCTATTTTATAACCATCATCGTTTGACAGATGATGGTTTTGTTTCATATAAAATCATAATGATCGATGAATTTATCTTTTCATTGGATTCATTTTCATGAATCAATATTTTTTCCATAATTTATGTTCGAAAATTAAGAAACATTTAGGATAGAATTCAAAAAAATCAGTATAAAGAACAAAATTTGAAGTAAAACAAACAAAATTCAAGTAAAATTCACAAATTTAGCGAATATTATTTATACATAGTGTAAAGTGAAAGAGATTTGAAATAAATTTTATGTATCCTATTAAAAATGGAATAATTTAGGAGGAATTAAATTGTACAATATCTTAATTCTAACGAATGATGCGGAACCTTTTAAAGAACTAGAAACACTTTTGAAAGAAGAGTTTTTCAATGTGACAACCATTATTCTCGATGGAAACGACCTAAGAAAATATGGTGATTTAAGTGATTTCGAATTAGTTTGTACAAATTTATTTTTTCCAAATGGCATCCATGTCAAAATATTAAATGAGCTTTCAATGTTAACGAGATGTCCTATCTTGTCCTTTTATGATGATTTAAATGACGAAGAAATTCTAAAGATTCTTCAAAGTGGTGCAACCTCTCATTTAAGATTTAATCATCCAACTAAACTTGTGGTTGCTAAGATCAAATCGATTCTTCGGATGATGCATAAAGTCTATAAGCATCATCGTGATTTAATATTAGTAGGACCTATTTCAATTGATTTAGACAATCGTGAGATTGTGAATCATGGAACATTAACACCGATCACCAATGTGGAATATCGTATTTTAAGAGTACTGATTGAAAATAAAGATCAAACTGTTACTAAAGATGTGTTGATTCATCGTGTTTGGGATGATGATGCGAGTGCAACTGAAAATGCACTCGGAATTCATATCACACGTCTTCGAAAGAAACTGATATGTTTCAATAATTACAGTTTAATTGAGACCGTTTGGGGTGTTGGGTATCGATTGAATATCAAGCAATGTCAAGAAGATTACCAGAAATTAGAAGTTGCTCTCGGATAGAGAGCTTTTTCATCATATGAAAGATTTCTTTCATTTTAATGTATGCTATAATATGAACAATGAAGGTGATCAAATGATTATCCATCAAATTTATATGAGACAAAAAAATCCATGGATTTTGCAATATGAAGGTTATGATTTTAATCATGATTTAAGGAATAAGTATCATCAGAGTTCTTTTTCTTTTTAACCCATCTATAGGAGGAACAATATGAGAAAATCAAATATGCTCAAAATCGCACGTATGATCCGGTATATGTTTTTTGATACGTTATCGATTATCCTCCCTTATTTGATTGCCGTCTTTATGTTTAAGATATTAAATATCAATATCAGTTGGAATGATGTTTTAATTGCTTTACCATTTGTTGTTATCTTTAAGATTGCGATATTTTACATGTTTGGGTTTTATAAAATCCTCATGACACATATTGGATTTGAAGATTTTATTAGGATTGCTTTAGCGGTGTCATTTACCAATATTGTCATCGTCATCTATATTGCAATTTCAGGCCATATGTTTATGTATAAGAGTGCGTATATTTTTATGACCATGGCTGAAATTGCGTTTGTGTTATCTCCAAGAATTATTAATCGAATGATTTTATATTTAAAGGTCAACTATGATTGGGCGAGATCGACACGCAGTCGCACGATGATTATTGGTGCGGGATCTGCTGGAGAACTCACGATTAAAGAAATATTTCATAATAAAACGTTAAAAAATATACCGGTTGTTTTTTTAGATGATGATGAAAAGAAGTTTGGTAGCCGTTTAGTTGGCATTCCCATTATTGGACCAATCAAACTCGTGAAAGAATACATCACACAATTCGAGGTTCAAGAAGTCATATTAGCGATTAAAGATTACCCAAAAGATAAGATGCAACAACTCATTGATGATATTTCATCGATGCATATTAAGATGAAACAACTGATTTCGATTGAAGACTTATCCAGTGAAGATAAACTCAAAATTGTGGATATAAAAATTGAGGATTTACTTAACCGAAGTGAAATTAAATTAGATGATGATAAAATTATCGATTTAATTCAAAATGAAATTGTATTAGTCACGGGTGGTGGGGGATCCATTGGATCGGAATTATGTCGACAGATTGCCAATCTAAAGCCTAAGAAACTGATTATTTTTGATATGTATGAAAATAATGCTTATGATATTCAAATGGAGTTACTCAGAACTTTTGAGAAGAAAAAAGAAAAACTTGATTTAAAAGTCATCATTGGAAGCGTTTATTGCCGTAATCGAGTAGAACATGTGTTTAAGACTTATCAACCAACTTTAGTCTTTCATGCTGCAGCCTATAAACATGTGCCTTTGATGGAAGATAGTGCGGTAGAAGCGGTGAGAAC
>DITP01000076.1 GCA_002422135.1 Acholeplasmataceae bacterium UBA6181 | reverse complement strand
TTGTTTTTGGACTAATCTTTACGATCTCCATTCTTTTATCCTTTTTCAACACATGGGAAAAATCAAATACAACAGATGAGAAAAACCTCAATCAAGGATTTAGATATAGTCTTTCCGTTTTTAAAAATCGTTCATTTCGATTATATTTAGGTATCTTTTTATTTGGTCAAGGATCAGCTGACTTTTTAATGGCTTTAGTTGTTTACTTTTTAGCGGTTGTTTTAAAACAATCCAATCAATATGTCTTCATCATGTCGGGTATATTAAGTTCACAGTTGATTGCGATGATGCTCTATCAATTTTTACTTAAAAAACGTGCGAAAACATTCCCTGCATATATTGGATTCCCTTTACAAATTATCGCTGCACTCGGTATGCTCTTCTTTGCTTATGAAGGTGCTCCGATTCTTCCAATATTCATCATGTCATTTTTAACTGGCTTTGGTACAGCTGCTGGAACTGTCACATCATTCGCAATATTGACGGATATGACTGATGTAGATGAACTAATTACGTCAGAACGTCGAAGTGGTACATATTCTGGGATGGCAACATTTAGTCGGAAGATAGCCAATGGTCTTGCATTGGGACTTGTGGGTTTACTATTGGGATTATTCGGTTATGATGGGAATTTATCAGTTCAATCTGAAACAACAGCTCAAGGTATTAAATTCATGTTCGTATTCTTACCGATTTTATTTATTTTAATTTCCATGTTATTCATTCGTCTATATCCGCTTTCACAACATGCTTTTTCACTCATGAAAAATGAAATAGAAACAAGAAAACAAGGTTTAACTCCTAACCCAACCGATGAGGAAAAATTAGTACTTGAAAAAGTTACGGGTTATGCATACGACAATTTATGGAACAAAGAAAATGGAAAAATATGATTTAAAAAAAACGTTCACCCATCGTCTTTTTGATTTTGATCTTGGTAGAACTTATATCGAAGTTGGACATGGAATTGCTTCATATAAAATGAAGCGAGGAACATTTAAAACAAAAGATTGCATCAAACAAAAAGCCAAGCTTTTTTATGCTGGTTTTTTTGATAATAAGTATCATTTTACTGATGGCTTAACAAATTTGTATCTCGTGATTAATTACCATGAAACCATTGAAATCAATTTTGAAATTGATCAAGACTACAACCGAATGACTCTATATCTAAAATCATCACGAGATGAAATGTTTTATGGTTGTGGAGAACAGTATGCAAGTTTAAATTTAAAGGGTAAGAAAGTAAACATATGGGTAAGTGAACATCATTCGCTAAAAAAATTGCTTTTTAAATTCATACGTGAAACAATATTTGGAAGAAATCCCAATTACGTTGGTCGTTTTAAGCATCATCAGACTTATTATGCTCAACCAACATTTATGTCAAGTCAAAAGTATTTTGTGCATTTTAATACAACATCTTTTGCTACCTTCCAATTTAAAAA
This sequence comes from Acholeplasmataceae bacterium UBA6181, assembly GCA_002422135.1. GTDB lineage: Bacteria > Bacillota_I > Bacilli_A > Acholeplasmatales > Acholeplasmataceae > UBA6181. Next base: position 4,093 of record DITP01000076.1, on the reverse strand, counting down.
AGACCAAACTATCCTTAGTTTTAGAGAAATCCCTCAAAAAATGATAACCGGACAAAAAGATAATTTTAAAGATCTTTCATGCCAATTATCGAATGTATTAGGAAAACAACCTACTTTACCCTCTTGGACCGAAAAAGGTGTTATTTTAGCTATACAGGGTGGAACTGATAAAATCAAAGAAAAAGTCTTAGCGGCAATCAATAACAGTATTGAAATTGCTGCTGTTTGGTCTCAAGATTGGTCTGGACATATTGTGACTTCTTTTGGTTATCAGGTAAATTGGAACTGGACCGTCGATGATGTGACGTACTATGATCTAGAAGAACTTATCATTTGGTTAAAAAAAAGAAACATCCGTTTTATGGGATATATCAATACTTTTTTAAAAGAAAACTCACCCTTGTATTTGGAAGGAAAAGATAAAGGTTATCTCGTGCTAAATCAACAGAATTCGCCTTATCATATTAAATCAACAACTTTTAATGCTGGTATTGTTGATTTAACACATCCAAATGCTTATCAGTGGTATAAGGAAATCATTAAAAACCATATGATTGGATGTGGTATGTCAGGATGGATGGCTGATTTTGGTGAATATTTACCAACTGATGCGGTTATCTATCAAGGGAACCCTGAAGCGATGCATAATATGTGGCCGACACTTTGGGCAAAATGCAATCACGATGCGATTATGGAATCCAACCAAAGTGATGAATTATTCTTCTTTTCTAGAGCTGCTTATACGGATACGTTAAGATATACAAATTCCATGTGGTCTGGTGATCAACATGTCGATTTCTCAAAAGCTTATGGTCTTCCATCAGTTATTACATCAACGTTAAGTATGACGATGAGCGGTGTTGGAATTAATCATAGCGATATTGGTGGATACACAACAATTCTCCATATGAAAAGAGATAAAGATCTCATGATGCGTTGGACAGAAATGAATGTATTTTCACCACTTTTTAGGACGCATGAGGGTAATAAACCTGATATAAATGTACAGTACGATCATAAAGATGTTATCAAGCATTTCACACATATGACAAAAGTATATAAAACATTATCACCATACCTTAGCGACATGAAAAAAATGTATATTGATCACGGAATCTCTGTCATAAGACCTATATTTTATGAATTTGATGATGCTAAATTTTATGACGTTGATGATGCATATATGTACGGTTCTGACTTGTATGTTGCCCCAGTGACTAAACCAAATACACAAAGTAGAGAAGTGTTGCTTCCTAAAGGAGAATGGATTCATCTATTCACTAAAGTGCATTATCATGAAGGTTTACACACCATTTTAGTTCCCTATGGAAAACCTGCTGTTTTCTATCGAGAACATAGCATATACCATGACATTTTTGATCAAATAACTTAATCATTTATCATAGATATAATCTAAATCTTTTTTGATTACAAAAACGAACATGATATGTAGCTAGGTCTAAATCTACACTACATATTATACGAGGAAGTGTCACAATGAAAAAATGTATCATCTATTATTCTAAAACTGGAAACACACGAAGTGTTGCACAAAAATTTAAAGACTTTGATTTACTCGAAATCAAAACTAGCTCCGATGACCCGAATATTCAAAATCCTATACTCACTAAAATTCCAGATATCACAAGTTATGATTACATCATTTTTGCTACACCAGTCCATGGTTTTCAAATTTCTAAAATTATGAAAACCTATTTAGAATCAATATCCTCTTATAAAGGTAAAACTATTGATTTGTTTATTACACACTTCTTTCCATTCGCTTGGATGGGTGGCAACTCATCACTAAGTCAAATGAAAAAGATTATTGAGACCAAAGATGGTAACATTCGCTACATGACATCCGTTAACTGGAAAAATAAAAAAAGAGATCAAGTAATCGAAAAAATGATTAACTCTTACCAAAAATAATCAAAAAAGCCATTTTTCAAAATGGCTTTTTAAATTCATTTGTCTTATACACCTTGTTGTATCATTGCCTGATATACTTTGACGAAACCAGCAATATTTGCGCCAGTCACTAAATCATCAGGCGTACCTGTGTATTCAAGTGAAGCTTCATGACAACGCTTAAAGATACGTTTCATGATTTGATGAAGTTTTTCATCGACTTCTTCAAAAGACCAGTTTTGGAAAGTTGCATTTTGAGTCATTTCTAAACCTGAAACGGCAACACCACCAGCATTAGATGCTTTACCTGGAGCAAATAATACTTTATGATCTCTAAAATATTTAGTTGCTTCAATCGTCGTTGGCATGTTTGCGCCTTCTGCAACTAACCAACAACCATTTTTAACAAGTTCTTGAGCTGAATCTAAGTATATTTCATTTTGCGTTGCACATGGCATTGCAATATCACATGGAACTGTCCAAATATCCTTTGTGTTCTTACTATAAATAGCTTCTGGATGATATGATTGATATTTATCCATCACGACTAAATTATTCTTCGATAAATTTTTAATTAAGTCTAAATCTATACCGTTCTCATCATGAATCACACCAGATATATCACTCATCGCAATCACTTTACCACCGAGTTGAATCACTTTTTCTGCTGCCATCGATCCAACTTTACCAGCACCACTGATAACGACTCTCTTATTTTTAAAATCATCATTCTTGAATGTTTTTAACATTTCTTCAACGAAATAACATAAGCCATAGCCTGTAGCCTCTGCTCTTCCTAATGAACCACCTGATTCAATGCCTTTAGAAGTAAAAGTACCACTAAATTCATTTTCAATACGTTTATACATACCATACATATAACCAATTTCTCGGGCACCAACACCTAAATCACCTGCTGGTACATCCATTCTTGGTCCGATGTGGCGATAAAGTTCAAGAATGTAATTTTGGCAGAATCTCATAATTTCATTATCACTTTTTCCGCGTGGATCAAAATCAGATCCACCTTTTGCACCACCCATTGGTAAGCAAGTCAAAGAATTTTTTAATGTCTGTTCAAAAGCTAAGAATTTCATAATTGATTCATTAACTGAACTATGGAAACGAATACCGCCTTTATATGGTCCAATGGCAGAATTGAATTGAACTCTCATCGCACGATTTACTTGTACTTTACCTGAATCATCGACCCATGAAACTCTGAACTTAATAATTCTTTCAGGTTCAACAATTCTTTCGACAATCGCTTGTTGCTGAATTCTTGGATCTTTATCAACGAGTAAATCAATCGATGATAAAACTTCTTCAACAGCTTGAAGAAATTCGGGTTGATCTTGATACCGTTTTGATAAATCGGCAAAGACATCTACTAAATAATTACTTTTAAACAATTTGCATTACCTCTCTTTTCTTATGATTAATTTTGACAAATCGCATGTGTTCACGTGTTAAAAAGTGATGGCTAAGTCATTGATACCATCTTAATTTTTTATTTTTACTCATTCGAAATTACCACTAATTCTATTATACTATGAAAGCGCTTTATTTCAAGCCTATGATTTATTATTTATGAAATAATATATACAAAAAGGGCATGATGCGTCAATCGCTCATACCCCATTATTTCGTTTATTGTAAAATAGTTTAGCTTATTCTTTAATTTTCTTTTTGTCTTCATACATTTTAAGATCAACATCTCTTAAAAATGCTTCGATACTCGGATGATTCTCAGAAAATAGTCCATAACCAAAACTGACAGAAATTTGATAAGATTTGTCGGTAGAAATATTCATTGTTTGTATTTCTTTATGAATGCTGTTAATGATTTTATCTAAATCCAATAATGACGTTGTGTTCGTTACAATGATAAATTCATCCCCACCTAAACGAGCAATAATATCGTGTGGACTCAACACTTTTAAAATGGCATCAATGACACCATTGATGGCTTTGTCACCTTCATCATGCCCATATTGATCATTGATCAATTTCAATTGATCAATATCAAAATATATTCCACCAAAAGGTTCATCATTGATTTTTTTAATTCGACGATTAATATAAAACATAAATGATTTTCTAGTCCACACGCCTGTGAGCGGATCTAAGTGAATTAGTCGTTCTTGAATAAAAATATATATGACTGTAACTAAAGCCCAAC
>DITP01000024.1 GCA_002422135.1 Acholeplasmataceae bacterium UBA6181 | reverse complement strand
AAAAAGAATGATGACGAAGTATATCCATATTTACTTGGTGGAGATCCAGGGATATCATTTAGTTCTAGTTATTCACCATTCACAAAAAAATATAAATTCGCAGTATCGAATACATCCCATGGTGTTTGGGATATATTCGATATCTTTAAGGAACTGTGAAAAATTAAATAATTCCTCTTTCCTATTGTGAAAATGCATATTTGTGGTAAAAAAATAACAAATATGTTATATTTAAGGGGAAGGAGAACAGTATGATTGTAAATCAATACCCAAATGAAGATGCAGGATTACTGTCCTCTTTATGGGATTACTTGAAAATGAGTGGAAACCAAGGGTTGTATAATCAAGTAAACAGACATCTTGATATGTTAGGGGTTCATGGTTTGAAAATGAATCAAGAATTTAAGAGAAATTCGTTTAAACGTATAGAAGAAGACTTGTATGAACTCAGGCCGGATTACATTAGAATTATATTTACAATCGATAAAATGGGTGTTGCATGGCTGCTTACATGGTTTAAGAAAGAATCAAATGAAACACCACTGAGTGAAATTGATAAGGCGCGAAAAATTAAAAATAAAATATGTTGAAATAGATATAACGAACAAGGCAAGATAAAACAAACAAAACAAAATTAGATAAAACAAGGATGATAAAAATGAAAAATATAAATAGTGTAAAAGAGATAATTAATGATATTGAGAAAAATGACGAATTATTATCAAAATGGAGAAAGCACTATGAATTGGAAGAAGAGATTATTGCAAAAATGGTTGAAGTAAGAAGAAGTAAAAATATTTCACAAAAAGAATTAGCGGAAAAATGTGGTCTCAAGCAATCAGCGATAGCAAGAATCGAAAAAAGAGTGAATAGTCCACAACTTGACACAATCATTAGAGTATCTGATGCTTTGGGATTGAAGATTGAATTTATCGATAACAATCAAATGATTTTTGATAAAAACATTTTAAATGAGTATATTTTTGTTTTTGATGACTTTTTTGATAAATTCAATGCAAAAACCGACTTAATCCAATTTCATATTTCGAATCAAAAAATAGAAAAGGAGATAATATATGAAGATCAAAAACACAATGCTTCAAGCGGACAAAATTTCTCTGCATAATACAGGTGTTTTGGGTAGCAATTTCAAAGTGAATCCAATATATGAAAAAGAGATACTCAAAGATTCAGAAGGCGTTTATATATTGAAACTTTTTGTTACTTTGCACAATACGCTAGAAAATCCTTTCCCTATTGATTTAAATATATCGTTCACTTCGAAATTTGAGTTCGAGGAAGTAAAAAGTGAGAATGAAATCTCATCTTATCTCAACATCAATGCTATACAAATGATCTTTCCATTTATGAGAGCAGCGATTACGAGTGTTTTTAGTGCAGCTTTACTGCCACCTTTGGTATTACCTATTATTGATGTGAGAGATTTTAAAGCCAAATCGTGAATATTAACAAAAAAAGATTTGTATCTTTCTCCTTACGAACTGATGTTTTTCAAAACCACACCTTAACAATTCATGCAAATTGTTAGGGTTTTAATTTAACATCGATAATTGTTATAATGAAATAAAGGAAAAGGAGACATAGTGAAACATAAATTGGTTTTACTATATGAAAATCAAATGGAACTGAGTGGAATAGAATGGACTTTGAAGGACAAATCAGCTTTTTCATCATATCTAAGATCGTTCCAACAAAAAGATAAAGAAGCTTGGTCTAGAAACATCCTCCAGACCAAGCTTGAATTGTTATGTATACCAACAAAAATAATGTATTCTATCGCCGATGAAATATTTAAAGGTAATTATCGAGCATTCTTAGACTTAAAAATCTTTGATTGCTATGAAGAGGTAGCTATTTATGGAAAACTAGTATCCAGGATTAAAGACTTTGATGAGATGGCTCATTATTTGACTGTTTATCTGGATGTCATGGAAAACTGGGCGCATTGTGATTTATTATCCTTTAAGATTGATAGGTCAAATAAAGATAAGTTTTTAGCGTTATCAGAAGTATACCTTAGGGATAGAAGAACATTTGTTAGAAGACTAGGTTTGATGATTCTATTTCAGATGGTCAAGGATGAATCAGTGTTAAGCATTATCTATGACCGCCTTAAGAAGTTGGAACAAGAAAATGAATACTATGTCGTCATGATGGCTGGATGGCTTTTGAGTGAGTGTATCATACAGTATAGTGATCAAACACTTGAATTCATAAGTCAAGAGAAAGAATTGAATAAAAAGATTGTTAATAAAGGCATACAAAAATGCAGGGAAAGCAGGAGAATGAGTGAGATTGAAAAGGATCAACTACCTCCATATAAACGGAAATCTTTCCCGCTATAGTTTAAACTTGGTTGTTATATGCAAATTCACAAAAAACACAAAAAGTGTGAAAATGCATTGATAAAATGAAACTATACCTATATAATAGTGTTATAGGTGGTGATTACCATGACCATAGAAGAAAAACTAAATAAAGTCAGTGACAAGCAGATTATAAAAAGAGATAATCTTTATGTTATGATCAAAAAATTTCACCCAGACTATAAAGACTCATCAATCAGATGGGTTATTCATCGCTTAGTCACCAAGGGTATTATTAGCAAAATTAATCATAAGCAGTTTATTAAGGGAGTAAAGAAGTTATATCAACAAAAATTCAATAGTCAAGATACAAATAAGATAATCGACCTGATTAACAAGGACTATCCTAGTATTAAGATTGTTGTTTATGAATCCACTTTACTGAATGAATGGGTAAATCAGCAAATCTCCAGAAAAACTATTTTTGTGGAGGTGGAAAAGTACTACATGGCAGATGTATTTAGGTCTATATATGACAATGTTTCCAATAGGGTCTTACTCAATCCAAAAACAGAGGATTTTTACCTCTATACAAATGATTTGATTGTGGTCAATGCACTCGTTACACAGGCACCAATCAACAGTGAGAAAAGAACTATTAAAATTGAAAAACTTATTGTGGATTTATTCACCAAGGATTTGATGACAGAATTTGTTAATGAAGATGAAAAGGAAGAAGTTGTTCAATCGATCATAAAATCATACATTGTGAATGAGAAAACATTGTATGCTTACGCTAAAAGACGCAGTAATCTAGAAAAAGTCAAAAAGACAATAGACTATATTAAGAGTATGGGGGAAAGAAATGATTTCTAAACAAAGTTTTACTCAAGAGCATATTAATTCAATGAGAGCCAAATATCCTAGACTAGATAAACAATTAATTGAAAGAACCATATTTGCTTTAGGTTTGTTAGAAGCTCTTATTAAAGTAAAGTTACCCTTTATCTTTAAAGGGGGAACTGCACTGATGCTCTTGCTAACAAGACCTTATAGACTATCTACAGACATAGATATCATCGTTGATCCATCATGCGATATCAATGAATACCTAAAAGCAGTTTCAGAGATTTATCCATTCATTCATATGGAAGAAAGTATTCGAATGGGGAAAAACGAAATCATAAAGAAACATTATAAGTTCTTTTACAAATCCCCTCTTTCAGATTCGGAAATCCCTATTCTACTTGATGTGCTATTCGAGAAAAATGGATATGAAAAAATCATACCAAAAGAAATAAAAAACGAGTTTTTGTTGACTGAAGGAGAAAGCATATATGTTGATTTACCATCCATCGAATCCATTTTAGGTGATAAACTAACAGCTTTTGCTCCAAACACAACAGGTATTGAATATGAGTATGTCAATAGTCAAGGAAATAAGGTTGAAAAAACTCTTGAAGTTATGAAACAGTTTCTTGATGTTTCACAACTCATCAAAGAAGTGGTTCATTTCAGTGAAGTTGTAAATACATATCAAAAAATAGTATCCAATGAAATCAAATATAGAGGTATCGATGTAACTCCTAATGAATGCTTAATGGACTCATTTAATACAGCTCTTTCTATTTTCACACGTGGCGGCTTCAATAAAGCTGAATATATTCATTTATTGGCTGGTATTAGAAAAATCCAAAATCATATTTTTGGACTTGATTTTAGTGGAGAAACTGCCTATTTATATGCCAATACTGTGATGGTATTTGTTGCTAAAATGTTGAAAAACAATGAGAACATAGAATTTACCGAACAGGAGTTATTTGTTGATTCAATGTATAAAGCAGTAAATAGCATTAGACGTCTCAATAAAGAAGTATTTGATTCTGCAGCAACAGCCATAAGATTAGTTCACGATGGAGAACAACAAAAATAGTTATCTGAATTTTATCAATCTTGTAGATGCATTAAAAAGCCTTAAATAATTGAATTCAGCAATATGTAAAGTTGATTTGTTTATTCCATGTAAAGAGGTATATGATTTATGAGCGAAAATGATATTGAACAACTTAAATCCAGAATTATCGAACTCGAAGGAGAAATAAAGTATTATAAAAAGATTTTAGATGAGCGTCATATCAAAATAGATGCATATTCATTCATTCCAACGATAACTTCATTATCCACTAACGACAAGATTTCAGTTTTTATGCATTACTTCAAAGGCCGAAGTGATTGTTATGCATTAAGATGGGAGAAAGAAGGAAAGAACGGTTATGCGCCGGCATATACAAATGGAGCTAAATATTTAACAAAAGACCAAAGAAAAGAGATTCCGTTTTCTAAGTTATATGAACCTTTGACAGATGATATCATCGAAACACACTTGAGGGGGAATTCAACCGTTGGTCTTTATCCAATGCTCTCTGACCAAACATGTTATTTTCTCGCTTTAGATTTTGATGAAGAAAGTTGGAAAAAGGATGTCATTCAATTCTCTAATTTATGTGATACATATGGAATAGATCACCTCATAGAAATATCCAGGTCAGGAAAGGGTGCTCATCTTTGGATATTTTTTGAAGAGCCTATGCTGGCAAAAGATGTTAGAAGGTTAGGAAGATTTTTATTAACAAAAACAATGATGCTTTATGGATTGAGCAGTTTCAAATCCTATGATAGAATGTTTCCTACCCAAGACTATATAGAGAAAAATGGAATTGGCAATTTAATTGCACTTCCACTTCAAGGGAAAAGTGGAAAGCAAGGGAGAACCCTATTTGTCGATAAGAATCTATCCCCACATCAAGATCAGTACCATAAGTTAAGACAAATAAAAAAATTAAGCAAGGCTGATTTTGATCACTTTTTCATAGAAGTATCTAAAACTAATGAAATGGGACCATTCAGCGATACAACCAGAATAATCGATCTCGATAATTTTGATTTTAGTGAATCGTTTGAATTGGTAATCAACAGTCAAATTAGAATCAAAAAAAGTAGCCTTTCAGTTAAAGCGACTCAATTTTTTAAAAGGGCAGCATCTATCATCAATCCTGATTTTTACAAAAAACAGAACATGAGAGTAAGCACATATGGAATTCCAAGAGTTATCGAACTCTATGAAGAAACTCATGAAGAAATCTGTATTCCTGTGGGATTGCTAAAATACATCAAGACTAGTCTAGATAAACAAAGGATTTTATATGAAATAGAAGATTTGAGAGTTAAACCTAAAATGAGGAAGCTACCCAAATTTGCCGGTGTATTATCTGATGAACAACAAAACTGCATGATGCGCATTTCACAAAACCCCAATGGAGTTGTTATTGCACCTACAGGGTTCGGCAAAACTGTTTTGGGAATTTCACTCATCACTAGGTTAAGACTAAAAACCCTTGTTATCGTCAATAGAATCAATTTAGCGGAACAATGGATTGATAAAATGAACCAATTTACCGATATTAAAGATATAGGTAGGTTATATGATGGTCATGATGATCTAGGTCACGATGTGGACATTGCTCTCATTCAATCTCTTTCTTCATATACAAAAATTGATGATATCATTATTAATTATGGATTGATCATTATTGATGAAGTTCATCATTTAGCATCGATGACCTATGAAAAGATGATTAGAAGATTTTGGGCTAATCATATCATTGGACTGACAGCGACTTTAAAACGTTCAGATGGACTAGAGGGAATCATTACAACGATGATTGGTCCAATCGTCGAAGAAGTTGATTCAGATTTGAAAAATCTTGATAAAATATTAACTTCAAGATTAACTGGGTTTAAATTATCCAATGGAAGCATAGAAGTTTCGATTCAGGATGCATATCAAGAATTGTGTGAAAATGAAGATCGGAATTTAATGATTATAAATGATATTAAATCTTGTATTGAAATGAAACAAAACATCCTGGTTTTAACAGATCGAATTCATCATTTAGAATTCTTGGAAAAAGAGATAAATAAATTCACTCAGAACTTACTAGTCGTTCATGGGCAGCTCACTCGCAAAGAAAAACTAGACTTCAGGGAAAAACTCAGTAATCAAAAGGAAAATGTTGTCATTTTGGCAACAGGTAAATATATAGGCGAAGGATTTGATGATGATCGTCTTGATACGCTCTTTTTAACAATGCCATTTAGATGGAGAGGAACATTGCAACAATATGTTGGTAGACTTAATCGTACACACAATGAAAAGAATCAAATACATGTATATGATTATGCAGATATTCAAGTCAGATATTTTTCAGCAATGTATCTAGAAAGATTAAAAGGTTATAAAAAGATGGGGTATGAGCTTTTTGCCACAAAGACTATTCAATCAACGATTTATCACGTCAATGAGTATGAGATCAAATTGATGAATGATATCAAAGATGCGAATGCCATCACTTTTATTGTGAGAAATTCAAATGAAAACATTTTAAATCAACTGGTTAATCGGTGTTTGGTAAAACCTCAAATACTTATTGATGGGAATCAAGTGTCGAATATCATTGTAGTGGATCATAGATTTGTATGGTATGGATCCATTAACCCCTTTGTGTTCAAACATAAAGCTGAAGACGATATTATGCGATATGAAGATGTTTTACTTGCAGAAGAACTCATAAAGCAAGCAAAAAGCGAAACGGAGTCAAAAATGATTTAAGATCACATAAAGTTATATTGTGGTTTATTGATGATTAACTAGATTTGGGGGAAGTATATGAAAAGAAAGAAAGCTTTATCTATTCTATTGTTAGGACTCTTATCGATGCTTTTTGCAGAGATCTTTTCAGGCGCTTCTCAATTATGGTTTATCAACCCATTCGGTGTACTTTACACACTTCCTTTATATATGATGCATACAGTATTCTTCTTAAGTCTTGCTATCAAGTATAAAAAGACAATCATTAGACAGCTCTATTGGTTTGGTGTGCTTTTTGGCCTATATGAAGCAATAATTACTAAAGTCTTATGGCAAGGCTATATGCATGAGACGGGACCGGCATTAGGAGGAATACTGGGAGTAGCTAGTATTGAGTTTCCTATATTGGTATTTTTCTGGCATCCAATATTTTCGTTCATACTTCCTATATTGACATATCAGATCTTGAGTGGTCATGTCATCGATGACCACATCAAGATCTTGACTGTGAATAAGAAGAAAAACATCATAGGTGTCATGATGCTATTAGCGATATCAACTTTTATCTTGAGTGGCAATCAGTTAAATCTTTTATCTGCGCTTGGAGCAATAGGTGGAACGTTAGGACTTATTACCCTAACCATGATTTTTCTGAAGGGTGAACCAATAAAGATTGAAAGTTTTGGAGAGTTTAAGTTAACATGGATAATCATATGGTTGATTGCTATCTATCTATTTGGTGGTATCTATTTAATGCCTGAAAGATTCCCTAGTGAAGTTATAGGGTATATCACAGTAGGTGTATTTTATCTGATTTCCATCGTGTTATTAAAGACATCAAAAAATGTAACTATAGAAGAACTAAAAGAGGTTAGCATATATCAGAAAAAACATCTCATGATTTCAATTGGGATATTGACTTCGTTCATCCTGATCATGCCTTGGATTTGGATGATTGGAAATGTCATACTGGTTGTTTCTTATTTTGGGTTTACGTTTCTTGGCGTTGTATTTTGGATTGGCAGCATTTATACGGAAATCATCAATCGTAGAAGAATAAATAAAGAAACCATTTTTAGTAGCAATCTGTGATGTTTAAGTAAAGTGGAATAGGGTTGATTTTAATAATCAACGTGTGATTTTTTGTGACTAAAATTTATTCTACTACTAAACCCCAGCAGTTTAAAATGTACCCTATAGAACGGACACTTTGAAAAAAGACCCTGACTATAGGGTTTTTACTTTATTATAGAGACAATCAATCCATCAAATAGAATTGTTTGTATCTGCAATGATTCATCATAAAATTAATATAAGAAGTAAAATGGTGAGCAACCAAAAATATGAACGACTCACAAAGATAACGGATGAAATGAAGTTTTTAGTTCAACGCATAAGTTAAAACAATTGTTTGGGTTAAAGATGAGTGCTTATCACTGCAGCATGAAATCCAGATAACATTCATGTATAATAAAAATGAAACCGGAGGATTAACTAATGAAATATTTATTGATACTGAATGAATCACCTTATGGAAATGAAAAACCATATAATGCATTACGCTTAGCCATGGCACTTCAAAAAGACTATAATTCCGAAATTGACATGTTCTTTATGGGGGATAGCGTCGTTGGAGCAATGAAAAACCAAAAAACACCTGATGGGTATTACAACTTAGAAAGAATGGTTAAAGCAGTCATTAGAAAGAGTGGAAATGTCTATTTATGTGGTTCATGCATGGATGCCAGGGGCATCTCAGAAGAAAACATCATCGAAGGTACGCTAAAGAGTACCATGGCTCAACTTGCTGAACTCACAGAAAAAGCAGATAAAGTACTTGTCTTTTAAAAGAATGATCCTTTTTAAAATTTCCGAATCTTAATGTTTGATTTCATTTGTTCGATAAGCCTATTTCCGATTTGGAAATAGGCATTTTTTAATTCAAGCCAGATTGACAATCGTGTGAAAACATAGGAAAATGTCGTTCTGTGAATTTTCTTCTTTACATTGTAGGGCCAAGCGTGTATCCTATGATAGTGAGCACTAACATTCAAGGAGAACACACATGAAAAAAATTGCACGACTCATCATTAAATATCCAGTAAAAACACTTCTTTTCACCCTTCTCATCATCCTAATATCGATCGTTGGTGTTTACCGCGTTGGATTGAATACCGGAAATGACACTTTGATTTCTGATGAAACAGAAATCTATCTGGATAATGAGGCATATCAAATGGAATTTGGAAAAGACCCCATCATTATCTTAGTTGAACATGATGATCCTTTCAATCAACAATCCATCGAACTTCTTTATCAGATGCACGAAAAAATCAAGACCATGGATGGAATATTCTCTTTGAATAGTCCAGTCACCCTTCTTGAACAAATGACCATCAAGCTTTTTCAGGAATCTCAGCTAGGCTTGATCAACATTTCCGCAGGACTAGCGCAAACTGGAAATCAACTTTCTTTATTAAGTTCTAATGTATCCTCTTCAAATCAAACAAACAATGTAGATTTGGCAGCTTTGATGACATTGATTCAATCCCTGGTTGTTGCTCAAAATCAGCTTGGCATAGAGTTGATTGATCTTTATAGCATGATTGATCAATTGATATTGACAACAGACCAAATGATATTAGATTTATCATTACTCGCAGAAGATTTAGAAGGTGACCTGTCACTGGTTGATGAACTTGAAATCACCAATCAAACATTGTTGGATTTAGAAGACCTTAAATCAAATCTCATTACCATCGATCAAACGAGCAGTTTATCCAATATCCCCACTCAGACCACACAAGCACTTGAATCCATATTACTGAATATGAGTGCATTATCGGTCATGCTCGGTGAGAAAACAGCTGCGTTAACGACACTGTCTGCTCAATTATCCATGATGGGTGCTAGTTTAACTCAAATTTCAACAAATTTATCGATGATCAGTTCCAATTTCAATGCGTTTGAACCAGGATTTCCTCAAAGTGAAGAAACACTTCAAATGCTACTCTATGATGAGAACGGAATCAGAGCGCCTTTTCAATCATTCATTATTGATGAAAATAAAATCAGAATGGTTATTGTT
>DITP01000034.1 GCA_002422135.1 Acholeplasmataceae bacterium UBA6181 | reverse complement strand
GATGAATTCATCGTTCCATTTGTCGCAGATGAAAAAGGACTGATTAAAGAACATGACGCAATCATTTTTGCAAACTTCAGACCTGACCGCGCGATTCGCATCGCGACAGCCTTTTCAAATCCAGAAAAAGCGAACAATTATCATACAGAAGGCAAATCCTCTTTCGATCCAAAAAACGCACCTAAGCATATCTTCTTCGTATCGATGATGCACTATAACGAAACTGTTAAAGGACCTTTAGCTTATGATTTACAAACATTAGATAATATTTATGGTGAAGTGATTGCAAGCGCAGGCTTAAAGCAGTTAAGAATCGCAGAAACAGAAAAATATGCGCATGTCACCTTCTTCTTTGATGGCGGCAGTGAAAAAGACTTGAAGGGATGCACAAGAATTCTTGCTGAATCTCCAAAAGTTCCAACTTATGATTTGAAACCTGAAATGAGCGCTTTTGAAGTGAAAGATAAAGCTGTTAAAGCTATTTTGTCAGGTGAATACGATACGATGATCTTAAATTTTGCAAATCCAGATATGGTTGGACATACCGGAAATATCGCAGCAACCACAAAAGCGGTTGAAACAGTTGACCAATGTACAAAGGAAGTTGTTGAAGCCATCCTTTCAATCGGTGGAACAGCAATTGTTTTAGCGGATCACGGCAATGCTGAAAAGATGAGAGATGAATTTGGAAATCTGCATACAGCACATACGACAAATCTCGTTCCTGTAGTCATTACCAGAAAAGATATTTCAGTTGGTACAGGATCTCTATGTGATATCGCACCGACTTTATTAGATATTTTAGGGGTTAAAAAGCCTAAAGAAATGACAGGCAAAAGCTTAATCATTAAAAAATAAACTTCACAAATCCAAACATTAAGTTCAGTTCAATACAGACTGGACTTTTTTTGTACAAAAAAATACGTAATGATTGATCACATCACGTATTTTTTTAATGACTCGTATCATTTTATATTTTTTATTTGTGATAACGCTCAATCAAATAAAGCACATACTTATTATCTCGTTCAACGCCAAAAATACTTGTTTTCGGATCTAAGTTGTGAATCCAGTACGTTCCAGTTAAATGAAGCATCATCAAAAAGACAATAAAACTGATGACTGCCATCAAGGATGTTACAACATAAGTCTTAAGTCCGTTTTCTATATATTGCCCGCCTTGAAAAAGCATTTCTTGATATGCATCATAAACCAAACCGTCAATGAATATCGGACTTTCAAAAAGTGATGAATTGTCACTATATCTTCTAAATGCGACTTGAAGTGAGGATATTTCCAATTCTTCAACAAATATGGAATAAATTTCATCCGCATCTATGACTTCCGTTTGTTTGATGAGATCGCCGTCATTAAGTATGTCAAGATAAAGTTTTTCTTGTTGCACATTGGTTTTGTAGTGAATTTGATAAGTATAAACAGCCTCTATAGAATCACCACTGAAACTAAGAAATTCAGTGTAACTTTGAAGCATCATGATGATGATGTCATCATTTTCAAAATAAACGAGCGGTTCTTTTTGATAATAGAAACTATCATCTACCAATTCCTTATAGATTTTTTCCGCATCGTTCGATAAAGAGACATCCAAAATGGGATATTGAGTCGAATCTCTATTTTCAGGTAGGATCAATTGTATAGAAAAAACAAACAAAATACCGCTTAATCCAGCAAACACCATCAAAAGTATAAGTGATTTCAATTTATAGGCAATACTTTTCGAGTACCAAATAAATATATATAAAACCTGTAAAACTCCGAAAATGATAAAAGGTATAGGGATAATGATTGCTACGAATATCAGAAAAACAATTGCAATTTTATGTTTAGTGGTATAGGTTTTCCAGTCCAACCATTTGAATTCAGTATCTTTGCGTTCGGTATTTTTCACCTTTGAAATATAATGTTCAGCAAGAATCACAGCAAATACAACAGCTAAAATTCCAATGTAAAAGTAAATGCTGTCCTTGATGGGTGTAAATGATGTGAAATACAAGAATGAAATATCTTCATATTGATCAACGAAATAAAATGAAAAAGTCTCTAGATAAACATCATTTTTAAAAATATCAGCATCCACATAGGTTTCTTCAAATGTGCTATCTAAAAGTATATGGTGCAGTCCGCTTGTGTAGATGTTTCCTTCAATATCGACAGAATAATCTTCAGCGATTTGAATGATATAATCCAATTGCTCATTTTCTTTGACAATGATCAAACTGATTTTTTTAGATGCGTGCTGATAAACATTATGAAAAGCATCATAACCTGTAACTTCAATCAAAGGATTTTCATTGAATAAAAAAACGAAGATGAAAAGCATGAGAATAAACGGTAAAATGATGAGTAGTTTTTTTAACAAAGACATCATGTGCTCCCCCTATATATATAAATTTGATTGTTGTTTTAATGATAGCATGATTTATTTATTCAGACAAGCATTTTTTATACACGTTTCATTACAGAAACTAAATCAACAATTCAAAACATAAATATCCTTAAAAGAGAAAAAAGATGATCCTGGTTTTCTTTTCCAGGATCATCTTGCCTATAAGTTATTTTTTATGAATCAAATGCTTGCTTTGCTCAACTGAACCATTGCCATTCGTGCCAATACTGAATAGTGCCTGCCGAAATGACAGATACGATAAAAGTAACAACGAAAAGTATCATAAAACTAATCAGGCTAATTTTAAAAATGTTCTGATAAATCTTTGGAATCACAAAGTCACCAATTCTGATGGTTTGCTTGACAATATATTGTTTTGTCATCGAGTTAAGCATGCCATAATAACGGATTGAGAAACTAAACATGAGTGCAGATGCGCTTAATGATGATAAAATATAAAAAATCTTTGGGATTAATGGAATAACCGGCATGAAAGAAAAACTGCTGACATTGAAAATATAATAGATTGCTATCGCCCAAAAAGCTAAGGCTGAAGCTGCTGTGACAATCAAAAACCCATAACTCATAATGAGTAAAGGAAGTGCAATCACTGAAACTGTAACCAATTCAAACCATTTTTTGTGGTTTCTTTGATCAACAATCACATAGTCTTCAATAATAGATTTTATATCTCCGATAAAAGAAGCAATATCTTCTTCTTTTTGACCCAAGGCGATATGTTGATCAAAATATTCGCGGTAGTCCTCGATGATATCTTCTATATCAGTGACATTTCTCTTTTTCAGTTCCTTTTCCATCGTGGATAAAAATTCTAATTTATTCATGTTTACCCTCCAAAAAATACTGTGTAACGCTTATAAACTCTTTCCATTCTTTTCGCATCGATTCAAACTTTTTTTGTCCTGTGTCTGTCAATTTATAATATTTTCTTGCAGGTCCTGAACTTTGTTCTGACAAATAGGTTGTGACGATTCCTTCATCTTTCAATTTTCTCAAGATTGGATAAACAGTCCCCGGTGAAATCGATATTTGTTTACTGATGTGATCGGAGATATCATACCCATACTGATCATTTTCTTTCAGCATGGCCAAGACAAATAACTCCAAAACTCCTTTTTTAAACTGTATGTTCATGTTTTATACCTTCCTTTTGATGGTTCATCCGACTTGCAATTATAAAGAAGATTGATATACAAAACCGGTAAATAATATATAAAATTAAGAAATAAAGCAGATATTCATAGCTTGTAAACATATGATTTGGAAAAAGTGTTGATAAGACATCTGCACCTAGCAAAATACGGATGAATATAAAAGATTGAGTGAACTGAACCAATTGATTCATTAAAATGACATAAAAAACATAAAAAAATGTAAATTTAAGAATTTTGTTCGCCTCATATCGGTTAACCTTGATTTCGCGAATCATCAGCATGCTTCCAAGAAACACAATGGAGTGATTGACAAATGCCATACTTGCCAAAAAGAATCCATTACCAGAAAAATATTGTTCTCCTATAAGCATGAAAGAGAGCAGATAGCCTACACCAGAAATAAACGCGCAAAACGCTGCAATCGAATAGAGTTTCTTCAGTTTAAAAATGACTGTGACTGAAAAGATAAAATATGTCATTGTGGAAAATTCAATTGGAATTTTTGTCGTTTGCAGATTTAAACCATAAATCGTGTACTCACACGCTTTATAGAGCAACAAAAGAGTTGCCAGACTATACAAAATGATTTTCCTGTGATTTTCTTTTAATCTAGAAAGCAAGAAACCAATACAAACGACTATGATTGAAATCACTATACCGGGTATAAACATCGCTAGTCTCCTATTCATTGTCTACTACTATACATTATATAATAGTTGACAGAAGATGTCAACACCATTTTAATTTTTTCTGTGAACATAAAAAAACCTCATTCCAAGATAGAGGTGAGGTCATTTGTTCATGATACTCAATATTCGATAATTTCCATGACATAGGTATCAAAACCTACAAGTT
>DITP01000071.1 GCA_002422135.1 Acholeplasmataceae bacterium UBA6181 | reverse complement strand
CAGCAATCCACTTTGTGGCTTCATCACGGTCTTTACCTACAGCACTGCCAGGATGTAAAACGATTTGATGAACACCCATCGCATGCGTTCTTTTCACTTCTTCACTTAAGAATGAAATTGCGAATGCTCTTTTCTCTGGATCTGGGTTTGCTAAATTAATGATATAGGGAGCATGAACCACCACATTTTCCAGTGGAAAATGATGTTCGTTCATGTATTCAAAAGCTTTTTCGATATTTAAATCTTCAATTTTCTTTCTAAGTGTATTCTGTGGTGCTCCTGTATAGACCATCATCGCATTCGCCCCATAACTTAAGGCTTCCATAAATGATCCTAAATACATCTCATCACCAGACATCGAGACATGACTACCGATCTTTAGCATAAGCTTTCCTCCGTATCTCTTGTTTCGCTTTTTTAATTTTTAATTTGTTTTTCTTTTTATAATTAGGCGTTACTTTTTTTGGTTTTTGAATTCTGCGAATGGCCTGAATTTCTTCTTCAGAAACTTCTTTCTTTTTCACAACGACTTTTTTTAATCCATCTTGACTTAATTGGTAATTGACAAAAGAAAACCCTTGATTTTTCAATTTCTCAATTTTACGATGATCATCGACTGACATATACGTAATCACCATGCCTGAATCATTCATTCTGCCAGTTCTTCCACATCGATGTTTAAAGAACTCTAAAAAGTGCGGTAAATCATAATTAATCACGTGAGAAATCTTAAAATCAAGTCCTCTAGCTGCTAAATCGGATGTGACAACATATTGATATTTCAATTGATGAATATCTTCAATAATTTTCGTTCTTTTTTTAACACCAAGTGTTGAATTTAAACTGATGACATTATAGCCATTTTCTTGTAACAAATCATATATGGGTTGTTGATTTTCCTTTTTTGAAACAAAAATGAAGCATAGGTAAGGGTTAATGCTTTTTAATGTTTCTAATAAGACTTCTTCTCTTGCTTTATGTTTAATATTAATCAACGCATATTCAATGTCAAGATCATGCTTTTTTGTCGTATCAATAAAATCTGATGATCCAAAGTACTTTTGAATAAAGGGTTCCATCGATTTTTCAATCGTTGCTGAAAATAACATGAGTTTTGCTTTATCAAGCGCTGGAAGGATTGGATCAATTTGTGATAAAAAATCATAATCAAACATCATATCCGCTTCATCAAACACAACATACTTTGCCGTATGAATTTTTAGCACTCTTTTTTCTAACACATAAGATAGAAGATTTTTAGGGGTCGTGATGACGATTTGTGGTTGATTTCTCTTCAACCATTCTTCTTCGCGCATATGATTCGTTCCACCATAATATGTTTTTACACTAAATCGATCATCAACTTCTTTAAGCATTTTCTCAACTTGAACGACTAATTCATTGGTTGGAATAATGATTACGACTTGTACCGATAAATCATTTATATTTAAATTTGCTAAGATTGGAAGTAAATAAGCATGTGTTTTGCCTGTACCTGTAGGAGCAAGTCCAATCAAATGCTTTTTATGATTAATTGCTTCAAAAACACCCTGTTGAATGGGTGTGATTGTTTTGTATCCAAGTTGTTCTAATTTCTCTTTAATATAGTTCATTTAATCACCTTTTTTATTATACCATTGTTTTACATATCCGTAAAAGAAACGAATTTATTCAACTTTTATCATATAATAGAAATGGTGATCATATGAAAGTCATAGATTTAACACCACGAGGGTATTGTCATGGTGTCAAAAATGCATTAGCCATCGTTAAAAAGGTCGTTAAGGATCAAAGTTATCCAAGACCTATTTATGTCTTGGGTCAAATCGTCCATAATGAAAAGATTACAAAAGCATTTGAAACCTTTGGCGTTATTAGCCTTGATCAAAAAGATAAAACACGACTTGAAATGATTGAAGAGATTCAGGAAGGAACGGTCATTTTTACTGCTCATGGCATTAGTAATCAAGTCATTTCACGTGCAAAAGAAAAGGGATTAACCTTTTTAAATGCGACATGTCGCGATGTGTTAAAAGTGCATAAAGCGGTCAAAGAAAAGCTTTTAAGTGGTTATCAAATCATTTATATCGGTCATCAAGATCATCCTGAACCTGAAGCGATTTTAGCGATAAGTCCAGATATCATTTTTATCACGAATGAAAAGGATGCTCTACTTTGTCATATCGACAATCAGAAACCTATTTTTGTTACCAATCAAACGACACTATCAATATATGATATTGAATCTATCTTATCAATCCTCAGAACTAAATATCCAGATCTTATATTTGATGATGATATTTGTGATGCAACAAAGGTTCGACAACAAGCCGTAATGGATCAAGAAAAAGTTGATTTAATGCTTGTCGTAGGGGATCCGATGAGCTCGAATTCAAATAAACTTGCAAGTGTTGGAACAAAGTCAAAAGGAGTAACTTCTTATCTTATCCAAGGCGTTGAAGATATTCAAATCGAATGGTTAAAACCAATTGATTCTGTCTCTGTGACATCTGGAGCTTCAACACCCACCGTCGTTACTGAAGAAGTCATTTCTTATTTAAAACAGTTTAGCAAAAATGATCTCAAAACATGGGACCATTCATCTAAGATCAGTTTAAGTGACATTCTCTAGTGTCACTTTTTATTTTGATATAATGCTTCTTCGCGTTTCGTGAATTCTTGATAATTGAAGAGATTAAAATCAATTTTTAAGTCTTTCTTTTGAATGACTTGATTGAGATAGATTCCAACAAGTCTGATGGTTTGTCCATTAAAATTCGATTCAAATAAATTTTCCATTTTTTCTAAAAATTGATTATAATCATCGGTATATTCTGTCAATGTGACACCACGGCTAAAAGTCTCGAAATCTGAGGTTCTAAGTTTTATCCCAATCGTTTTTGCAACTAATTCTTCTTTGACTAATCGCTCATGAGTTTGCTCAAGAAGATCTTTTAAAATCTGCAAAATCACATCTCCTTGATCCATCGGATAATTAAGCGTGGTCTCATTCGATACAGATTGTGGAATTTGGTATTTTTTTGGATCAATAGTATCACTACTACGCCCCATAATATGAGCTAAATAGGATTCATAACTTTGCTCACTCATGATGCTTAAAATACTTTCATGATGCTCTTTTTTTGTGAAATCACCAATCGTATGAATCCCTAAACTTTCTAATTTAGGATATGTCTTTTTCCCAATACCATACATTTCTTTAATCGGAAGTGGAAACAGTTTTTCAACAATATCTTTCTTTCGTATCACCGTTATCCCTAAAGGTTTTTTCATATCCGATGCCATTTTCGCTAAAAATAATGTCGATGCAATCCCAATCGAACACGGAAGTTGGTATTCTTTTAATAAACCTTCTTGAATTTCTTTGGCTAATTCAAGTGGATGTTTGTGCATGGATGCTTCTGTCATATCCACATACGCCTCATCAATCGATCCAGCAAGGACAATATTCGAATAGCGTTTCAAGAATTGAAAGAAGAAATTTGAATATTTATGGTACAAAGAAAACTGAGTTGGTACAATAATAAGCTTGGGATATATCCGAAGTGCATCATTAATGTTCATGGCTGAATGAATGCCATGTTTTCTAGCTTCATAGGATGCTGTAGAAACGACTCCACGCTTTAATGTTGCACTGCCACCAACAACAAAAGCCTTATCTTTAAGATATGGGTCTTTAATCACCGCACAACTCGCAAAAAAGGCATTTAAATCAATATGAAAAATGATTTTAACTTCGTTTTTCATTAAAATACTTCCCTAATTTAAAGTTTTATAGTATAATACCTTTGATATAAAAGTCGGGGTGAAATCATGGCAGAAAAAGCTAAGAAAAACACAAAAGAGTTAGAGAAAAAGCACTATGTAGATCCTACACAAACTTGGTGGGGTAAAGCTGTGGTCTGGATCATTGTATTCGGCATGGTTGGCTTAGTTGTTCTCACACTCATTGTTGCATTAATTTCAGGTAATGCATAATAAGAAAAGCGAAAGCTTTTTTTATTTTTCAAGAAGCATTTTCGCTTGTTCTATCGCATAAGTTGACAATTTTTCATCCGATAACATGAGAGCAATCGATTCAATTCTACGATTAGCATCTAAATGATTAATACGGGTGACCATTCGGTCATCCTCTTTTAGTTTTGTAATCTCATAGTGATGATCTGCTCTGGCAGCAACCTGAGGTAAATGGGTAATCACAATCAGTTGCATATTACTGGATAGTTCTTTCATTTTACGGGCAACTTTCGCTGCTGTTTTCCCTGAAATTCCAATGTCAATTTCATCTAAAATGAGTAGTGATAATCGATTTCTGATCGCATCTATCGCCTTCAGTGAAAACATGAATCTTGCACGCTCACCACCTGAAGCTACTCTTGCGAGTGGTTTAATAGGTTCTCCTTCATTGAGTGAAATCATAAATTCAATGGAGTCAATACCTTGTTCAGTTAAGATGCTTGGTGTAATGTCTTGTTTTTCAAACAGGACTTCAAAACTTGCCTTATCTAAATCCAAATCTTTAAGCTGATTAAGCATTTCTTTCTCAAATTCTTTCGCAAGTTTCTTTCTTAAATTAGAAAGCTTTTCTCCTTGCTGAATGGCAGCTAAAAATGCTTGATTCACAGCCTTTTTACTTTCTTCTAAAAGATTATCATAATCAGTAATCAACCGGTAAGCTTCTTCAATCTCATTCAAATAATCGATAAGTTCTTCAACCGATTTATGATATTTCGATTCAATTTTATCAAGTTCATAACTACGTTCTTGAAGCGAATTAAACGAATCTTCATCAAAATCTAAATCTTCTAATGCTTGAAAGAGTAACGATTTGACATCATCTAATTCATAATAAGCATTAGTTAACCTTTCTTGCAAAGAAAGATAATTGGCATCAAGATATGTAATCTTATCCAGTGTTTTTGAGGCTTGATAGATGAGATTGATCGATAAGACATCCTCAGAAAAAATTTGATTCGCTTCTCTCAAACTTTGAAGAATTCGGTCATGATGTTTCATTTTCTCAATTTTATCTAAAATGTCCTTCTTCTCACCAACAACTAACTTCAAACTTTTAAGTTCTTGGATTTGAAACTCATAAAACTCAGCTTTTTCAAGACTTTCGGCTTTTTTAGCTCTTAAATTTTTATCTTTTTTATCGAGACTTAAAAATGATTCTCTCGCGAAAAGATAGGCGTTTCTAAGCTTTTCAGTTTCTGTGTGATTCATTTGATCGATAAAATCCACATAAGCTTGTTTATCAAATAACGTCATGGTTTCATTTTGACTGTGGATTGAACCAATCGATGTCATGACGTCTCTTAATTTTGAAAGTGTCACATTTTCATGATTTAATTTCATTTGATGACGACCATTCCCATCGATTTCACGTTCAATTTCAATGATTTTTGGAAGTCCCAATGCATCCATTTGTAAATCATTTAACTCGAATATACCAAAAACAGACGCCTTCGTTGAACCATGACGAATCATTTGTGCATCCGATCTTTTACCAAAAAGTAAATTTAATGACTCTAAAATAATGGACTTTCCTGCACCGGTTTCACCGGTTAATGCGATAAGTCCAGTTTCAAATGTCATATCAAGATCATCGATTAATGCGAAATTTTGAACGCGTAAAGCTTTAATCATAAATTATTCTCCACAAATCGTTTAATATCCATCACGAGTTTCCCCGGCTTTATGTATAGTAAATACTCTTGGTTTCCTTGTTTTCCTTTTAACTCGGACTTAACAAGCTTGATTGGGTCAAACCCAAGTGAAATGACTTCGGTTAAAATATCTAATAATATCTTTTGATGCACTTTTAAGTCTTTTAATACGCCTTTTTTAAAATGGATTGGACCAGCTTCATATTGTGGTTTTATAAGTGCGATAATTTCTCCTTTAAAACCTTCAATGTGTCTAAAAATAGGTTTAATCGATGTAAACGAAACATCGATTAAGATGATATCCGCTTCTGGAAGATTGACATCTAAAATATTGGTTTCTTCAAAAAGATGAATCCGTGGATCTTGTTTTAAAGTTTCGTCCATTTGATGTCGCCCGACATCATAGCTATAAACTTCTTTCGCACCTTCTTGAAGCGCACAATCAGTAAATCCACCCGTAGATGACCCAATGTCAATGACTATTTTATCATGTAAGTCCACCTTGAAATCAAGGAGCGCTTTGAATAATTTTTCACCAGCACGACTTACGAAACGAGAATTTTCAATGACTTCGATAAAATCATCATTTTTTAATTCAAACCCTGGTTTCTGTTGAATGGAGTTATTCACCATAACGAGCCCGCGTTTAATCAAATCTGTCGCTTGACTTCGTGATTTGACAAGATCTTGTTCCACTAAATAATGGTCGAGTCTCATGATAAAAATTCCTTTAATGCTTTTATAATTGAATCTTCATCCATCTTGATTTTCTTTAAAATCTCTTGATAATTTCCATGATGAATGATTTGATCAGTCATGTTCATTTCCATAAAATCATTCTGATATTGATGCTTATCTGCAAATGATAAGATCATCGGATACAAGCCTGCAACATTGGCGATTTCTTCATAGACAAAAATCTTATGATGTGTTTTTAAAACCTCACTTAGCATCACTTCATCCAGTGGTTTAATAAACCGTGCATTGATGATAGTCGCATTTAAACCCATCTTTTCAGAGACA
>DITP01000021.1 GCA_002422135.1 Acholeplasmataceae bacterium UBA6181 | reverse complement strand
CACTGTTTTAATTTTACCACCCTGACGGATTGTTTTTGCCATATAGTAGAAAGTATCATACTTGCCTTTTACAATATCTAATTTCATAATTCACACCACCTTAAGATTATTATATCACATAGTTTACGTATTGGCCACATATTAATTCAAAAAATTTGACATAAATAAAAAAAAGATATACTTTAGTATATACTTTGCTGACTTTAGGTTAAATTGGTTGATTAAGTGTCAAAGACCCGATCTATTTGAGATAACTTACAAAAAGCCTTATATAGGTTTTTCAAAGGTGAAATAAATGATTTGGTGTAAAAGGCGTTAATTTCATTGACAGCGCTTTCACAAATAATTTATAATGGATGTAGATACGATACAGAGGTGCGACTAGTTGGGTATTCAAAGATAAAAGGGACGGGGTATTCCTAAGCTTTGAAAAAGGAGTTAGTTGCCGAAAGTTTGTTATAACCCCATAACACACTTGGTGGTTGAAGATACACTTCACCCATTGCCATTTATTGAAATGGAGAGCTGTTTCTTTTAAGAAACGGTTTTATTTTTATGTCGAGAGGATGGTTTTTATGATTAGAACAATGAAGATTGGTGATGTAAGAAGCTATGAAAGAATTATTACATCTGAAGATGTCCATCAATTTGGTCATTTAACAAATGATTTAAATCAAACACATTTTGATGAAGCCTATGCATCGACTACAATATTTAAAAAACCGATTGTTCATGGCATGCTTGTTGGTTCACTTTTTAGTAAAATATTTGGACTTGATTATCCTGGTGAAGGAACTATTTATTGTAGTCAATCGTTAAAATTTCTAAAGCCAGTTTATCCAGATACTTTACTCACAGTCAAGGTAACACTTCAAGACATAAATTTAGAAAAAAATCGTGTATTCTTTTTAACCGAAGTTTTCAACGAAAATCAAGAATGTGTAGTAACTGGAGAAGCAATGCTCATGCCAAAGAAGGTGAAACCATGAATAAACTCATTGATAAGAAAACATTTATAAGCCATTTAAAAGATGGGATGTCCATCATGGTTGGTGGATTTATGGTATGTGGAACACCAGAATGTTTGGTGGATTGGGTTTTGGAATCTAATGTTAAACATTTAACTATTATTTGTAACGATGCTGGATACCCAAATGAAGGTGTTGGGAAATTAATTCGTTCCGGACAAGTGGATACATTGATTGCCTCTCATATTGGTTTAAACCCAGAAGCGGGAGAAAAAATGGGCTTAGGACTTTTAAATGTTCAACTTGTACCTCAGGGCACACTCGCTGAGCAAATCAGAGCATTTGGTGCTGGTTTAGGCGGCATTTTAACGCCAACAGGAGTTCATACTATCGTTGAAGATGGCAAAAAAATCATTCGAATAAATGATATCGATTATTTACTTGAAGAAGCATTAGGTGCTGATCTTGCTTTAATTAAAGCACACAAAACGGATCATTTAGGGAACTTGACGTATTCAAAAACAGCACGAAACTTTAATCCAATGATGGCAACAGCAGCAAAAGTAACGGTGTGTGAAGCAACACATCTTGTTGATGATATTGACCCAGAAATTGTGATAACACCCCATATCTTTGTCCATCATCTTATCATAGGAGGTAATGCTCATGATGAATCCTAAAGATATTATCGCTAAAAGAGTTGCAAAAGAGTTAAAACCTGGAAATCTAGTAAATTTAGGAATTGGATTACCAACATTAGTGGCGAATCAAATTCCTGAGGATTTTGAAATCTATTTTCAAAGTGAAAATGGTCTAATTGGTTTAGGACCATATGACGAAAAAAATATGGATAAAGATTTAACAAATGCTGGAGGACAACCCGTAACATTAATGCCACACGGAATGTATTTTGATTCATCATTATCCTTTTCAATCATACGTGGCGGACATGTTGATGTCACAGTATTAGGGGCACTTGAAGTTGATTGTGAAGGTTCTCTAGCTTCATGGATTGTCCCAGGCAAAATGGTTCCTGGCATGGGTGGGGCTATGGATTTAGTCACTGGATCAAAAAAAGTCATTATTGCAATGACGCATACAAATAAAGGTGTTCCTAAAATTAAAGAGCAGTGCTCATTACCACTGACAGCTTATCGTCAAGTGGATATGATTGTTACTGAACTGGCAGTGATTGAAGTTAAAAAAGATGGATTACATCTAATTGAAAGACATCCAGATGTAAGCATTGAGGAAATTGTCAAACAAACAGAAGCTAAGTTAATATTTGACGATGTAAAAATTATGGAGGTATCATGATGAAAAAAGTAACACATCGATTACGTTTAAGCCAACAAGATGCGCATTACGGGGGAAATCTTGTCGATGGTGCAAAAATACTTGCACTTTTTGGAGATGTAGCCACTGAATTACTTATTATTCATGATGGTGATGAAGGGTTATTTAGGGCATATGAAGAAGTGAACTTTTTAGCCCCTCTATACGCTGGTGATTTTATTGAAGTGACTGCTGAGATGATACATGTTGGAAATAGTTCACGTAAAATGAAATTCACTTGTTATAAAGTGATTAGTAGTCGTCCTGACATTAATCCATCAGCTGCCGATGTTTTAAGTGAACCGATTTTAACGACTACCGCTATTGGAACCTGCATCGTCCCAAAAGATAAAATGAGGGTCCATCATGGATAAACTTATTATCACGTGTGCAATTTCTGGAGCTGAAGTCACAAAAGCACAGCATGATAAAATTCCTTACACCATTGATGAAGTGGTGAGTGAAAGCCTTAAAGCATATGAAGCGGGAGCTTCAATCATACATCTACATGTGAGAGAAGATGATGGAACTCCAACTCAAGATAAAACAAGATATCAAAAAACGATAGAAGCAATTAAGAATAAAATTCCCGATGTAATCATTCAGCCATCTACCGGTGGAGCTATTGGAATGACTAGGAATGAAAGGTTACAACCCACAGAGCTTGAGATTGAAATGGCTACGTTAGATTGTGGATCTGTTAATTTTGGTGGTGATGATGTTTTTATTAATACCGAAAATGATATCAAGTATTTTGCATCTGTGATGAAAAAGAGACAGATATTACCCGAGCTTGAATGTTTTGACAAAGGTCATGTTGATAGTGTATTGAAACTCTATAAAAAAGGCTTTATTCATGAACCTTTGCATTTTAGTTTTGTCTTAGGCGTTTGGGGAGGAATGACTGGCGAAGAAAGAGATTTCTTGTTCTTAAAAGACAGTATTCCTCAAAACGCGACGTATAGTGTTGCTGGTATCGGTAGATTCGAATTTTCACTTGCAGAATTGTCAATTAAACACGGAGGTCATGTCCGTGTTGGCTTAGAGGATAATTTATATTTAGAAAAAGGTGTTCTTGCAGAAGATAATGCAGAATTAGTGAAAAAAGTAGTCGAAATTGCGAAAAAATATCATCGAGAAATTGCAACACCAGAAGAAGCAAGACGAATATTAAGGACGAGGATGTGAAGATATGAAAAAACTTTGCCCATTTGGTACACATCGAGTCATAGAGCCAAAAG
Organism: Acholeplasmataceae bacterium UBA6181; assembly: GCA_002422135.1. Classification (GTDB taxonomy): domain Bacteria; phylum Bacillota_I; class Bacilli_A; order Acholeplasmatales; family Acholeplasmataceae; genus UBA6181. The sequence continues at coordinate 39,982 of DITP01000021.1, read as the reverse complement.
GGGTACTCCCTCAAGCTGCAGAAAAGATAGATGCTACACCTATTTGTTATGACAATGAAATCATGATTGATGTCGATATATTAAACATCGATTCCGCATCTTTTCATCAAATCAAAGAAGCGTGTGATCAGGATGAATCAAAAATGAAAGATATGATATTGAGCATCGTTAAAGAAAAAGGTAAAATGCAAAATCCAATCACAAAAAGTGGTGGAATGCTAATCGGGAAAATCAAAGAAATTGGGAAAAACATCAAAGATTCATCCATTAAGGTTGGCGATTCGATTGCAACGCTTGTTTCATTATCTTTAACACCTCTAAAAATAGATGAAATTATTTCGATTAATCTAGATAATGAACAAGTTAAAATTAAAGGATCTGCGATATTATTTGAAACAGGCATCTTTGAAGTGATTCCAAATGACCTAAATCAAAAACTAGTTCTTGCAGCACTTGATGTTTGTGGTGCACCTGCACAGGTTAAAAAATTAGCTAAGCCAAATGATACAGTGTTTATTATCGGTGCTGCAGGTAAAAGTGGTTTACTATGTAGTTATCAAGCCAAACAAATGGTTGGGAAGCAAGGTAAAGTTATAGGTCTTGTGAATGAAGAATCACAACGAGAATTACTTAAAGAACTTGGATTATGCGATGATATTCTATTACTTGATGCTAAAAATTCTTTAGAAGTCTACCAAGCAGTATCAAAAATTACCAATGGTAAGCTAGCTGATTTATCACTTAACGTGGTGAACGTACCAAACACTGAAATGACTTCAATACTTTCTACTAAAGATGATGGTATTGTCTATTTCTTTTCAATGGCAACCTCATTTACAAAAGCAGCACTCGGTGCTGAAGGTGTGAAAAAGGATGTTACGATGATGATTGGCAATGGCTATACGAAAGGTCATGCTAAGATTGCGTTAAATATTTTAAGAGAAAATAAAGTGCTTCATGATTATTTCATGAAACGCTATGTATAAGGGAGATATTATCATGAAATTAGAACTCAATGTTAAACATATTGATCGAAGAAAAAAATATTTTCCGAATGTCAAAGATGAACAGTGGAATGACTGGAAATGGCAAGTATCAAACCGCATTAAAAATGCTGAATCATTAAAAAAATTTATTGATATTTCCACAAAAGAAATGGATATGATTACAGAAGTATTAGGACAACTCAGAATGGCAATTACACCTTATTATTTAACGCTTATTGATCCCGATAATCCCAATTGTCCAATTCGTAAACAAGCGATTCCATTTGGTAGCGAACTCATTAAAGGCGAAAACGATCTCTATGATCCGCTTGCTGAAGATCATGACTCACCAGTTCCAGGACTTACGCACCGATATCCGGATCGTGTCTTATTTTTGATTACAGATATGTGCAGCATGTATTGCCGTCATTGTACAAGAAGACGTTTTGCTGGTCAAAAAGATGCTGAGCTTAAAATTGAACAAATCGATCAAGCGATTGATTATATTCGCAATCACGAAGAAGTCAATGATGTTTTATTAAGTGGTGGTGATGCATTTTTAACGAGTGATTCTAGGATTGAATATATTTTAAGTAAGCTAAGAGAAATTGATCACGTTCAAGTGATTCGTTTTGGGACAAGAACACCTGTCGTCATGCCACAGCGAATCACCGAACATCTTGTTGATATTTTAAAGAAATATCACCCTATTTGGGTTAATACGCATTATAATCATCCTGACGAAATTACGCCAGAGAGCCAAAAAGCAATTGCTATGCTTGTGGATGCTGGGATTCCAGTAGGGAATCAAAGTGTCCTATTAAGAGGAGTAAATGACTGTGTGCATGTGATGCACCGTTTAGTGAAGATGCTCATTGCAATTCGTGTTCGACCATACTATATTTATCAATGTGATTTATCGGTAGGTATTGAACATTTTAGAACCTCTGTCAGCAAGGGTATTGAAATCATTGAAGGCTTAAGAGGTCATGTGAGTGGTATCGCTGTTCCAACATTTGTCGTAGATGCCCCAGGTGGAGGAGGAAAGATTCCTGTCATGCCAAATTATGTAGTCTCTCAAGCACCTGGAAAGATTGTCTTAAGAAATTTTGAAGGTGTCATAACTACATATAGTGAACCAAGAGAATATCATTCAGAGTGTCAATGCGAAGACTGCCAAAGAGAAAAGAAGCTTTATGGTGTGAGTGGTTTATTACATGGTGACAGATTATCTCTAGAACCCGATCACTTAGAACGCAAGGAAAGAATAGATCGTGACAAAAAAACTCGATGAGTGTCAAGTTGTTGGAATTATAGGAATTGCGAAGAATACTGGAAAAACAACGACATTAAATTGGCTCATCAAAAAACATCTACATGAAACGATTGGGTTAACATCGATTGGTTTAGATGGGGAAAAAATGGATCAAATTCATTTTTTGCCTAAACCAAGAATCGTGGTTCATCAAGGCATGATTGTTGCAACCGCTAAAAGTTGTTTAGATGAATCTACCATCGATTATGATTTAATCGAAAAAACGAATCTCTTCACATCAATTGGAGAGATTTTAATCGTGCGGATTAAAAATGAAGGTTTTTTAGTGATCGCTGGACCAACAACAAATCGCGAGTTATCGATGGTTTTAAAAACGATGAAACAATATGCTTCAAAAATATTGATTGATGGTGCTTTAAATCGGATGACATTTTCTCATATTGATGAAATTGATGGTTTGGTCTTAGCAACCGGAGCTTCTGTATCACCTATCATGGAAGAAACGGTTGAAAGAACAAAAAGAATAGTTGATTTATTTCATTTAAATAAAACAAGTGATTATATTATTAAAAAGCAATTTAAAATTCTGATAATAACTAATTGTGGAGAGTTTTATTTTGAGGATAAAAAGATATCACCGATTGAGACCATCTTAAATGATCGGGAACTTGAAATTCAAAGGATTATAATCAAAGGCGCGATTACTGAGAGCTTAATTGATGCTTTAATTCAATCAAGAAATAGAAATTATGAACTTGTTGGTGAAGACCCATCACGGTTTATCTTCCAATTAAATAAATTAAAATACCTTGATTATTTAGGGGTTAATATGACTGTTGAAAAACAATCAAAACTAATATTATTAACGATTAACCCATATCGCCCAACACATCAATCTTATGATTCAAATACATTTATGAAAGCTTTAAAAGATAAGATCAATATGAAAATTATTGATGTTATGAGAGAGGAGTAAACGATGGCAACATTAAATTTAGATCATAAAATTATTACTTCTTGTCGAGTGATTGCAAGAGATATTGCAAATGATGTACAAGACATGATTGAAAAACACACCACAACATCCGTTGAAAGAGCTACATTAAGAATGCTAGGTATTGATGGTGTTGATCCTTTTGATGTCCCTTATGTGAATGTCATCACGAGTCATCTTACAAAAGTAGGAGAATTAAGTCTTGGTGTTTCTCATTATATGGCACATGCGATAAAAGATACGAAGTCTTCTCCTCAAAAAATTGCTGAAGAAGTATCAAAAGGGCATATAGATTTATCTAAATACACTCATTTAGGTATGCCCGATGTTCAAGTATTATCAAAATATTATCAAGACGTATTTACAAAAATTGATGCAAGTACGAATTTGAGAAATACTTGGATAAAAAATACAACTGAAAAAACAACACCTCTAAAATATGTGATCGTTGCAACAGGCAATATTTATGAAGATATCAAGCAAGCCGTATCAGCTGCCGAATTAGGGGCAGATGTCATTGCAGTGATTCGAAGTACTGGACAGTCCCTTTTAGATTTTGTGCCTTTTGGAGCAACCACAGAGGGTTTTGGTGGTACATTTGCAACACAAGAAAACTTCAGATTAATGCGAAAATCTTTAGATGATGTTTCAAAAAAATTAGGCCGATATGTGAGATTAGTGAATTATGCCTCAGGGCTATGTATGCCTGAAATTGCGACAATGGGTGCAATCGAACGACTTGATATGATGCTCAATGATTCTCTTTATGGCATTATTTTTCGTGATATCAACATGAAAAGAACTTTTATCGATCAATATTTCTCTCGATTACTTTCGGCATATTCGAAAATAACGATTAATACAGGTGAAGATAATTATTTAACGACTTCAGATGCATTTGAACACGCGCATACTGTTTTAGCTTCACAATTTATTAATGAACAATTTGCTAAACTTGCAAAAATGGATGAAAAATATATGGGTTTAGGACATGCTTTTGAAATTGATCCAACCATAGAAAATAGTTTTTTATATGAGTTATCTCAAGCACTCATGGCACGTGAAATATTTCCTAATGCACCTTTAAAATATATGCCGCCAACCAAACATATGACAGGCGATATTTTCATGGGAACTATTCAAAACGCACTGTTTAATATTGCAACCGTCACATCACATCAATCAATCCATTTATTGGGTATGATGACAGAGGCAATCCATACGCCATTTGTGAGTGATCGTGCATTAGCATTGAACAATGCAAATTATATTGAAAAAGCATTTAAAGATTTTGGAAATGAAATATCATTTAAAAAAGATGGTATCATCCAAAAAAGAGCAGAAGAAACACTACAAAATGCCCAGGAATTACTTTTAACTATCCAAAAAGAGGGCATGTTTGAAGCACTAAAAATGGCTAGATTTGCTGGTATTTCGAGAAATGAATCTGGTGGCAAAGGTTTAGACGGTGTTTTTGAGAAACACCAAGATTACGTCAATCCAGTCATGGATGAACTAATTAAACGCTTGGAGGTGACAAAATGAGTAAAAATATCATTAGACCTTATGGCGATACAGAAAATGATGGAAAAATTCAAATGTCATTTTCACTTCCTATTCCTCAAGGACCACTCGGTGATGAAGCTGCGAAAGCATTAGCTATTAAGATGGGTGTTTATGATCCACAAGTCGTATCGAGTGTGGCATTATCTGATGAATTCAGCTTTTATATTGTTTATGGAACAACCTCTCATTTAGTTGAAATAGATTCACTCAAAGTTGAATCTCAAGAACATGGTTCAATGAGTAAAGATGAAGTTGAAGCTTATATTGAAACTCATTTTTGTGAGCCACTCGTTTTTGTTGGTGCTTCAACCGGAACAGATGCTCATACGGTAGGCATTGATGCCATCATGAATATGAAAGGTTATGCTGGCCATTATGGACTTGAACGATATAAAGGAATAAAAGCTTTTAATTTAGGTGGATCTGTTGATAATGAAGTGTTATTAGAAAAAGCTAAGGAGTTAAAAGCTGATGTTATTCTAATAAGTCAAACAGTGACTCAAAAAGATGTTCATGTTCAGAATTTAACAAAATTTATTGAGCTTCTCGAAGCTGAAAATGTAAGGGATCAATTTATTGTCATCATCGGTGGTGCAAGAATTAACCACGGTCTTGCTAAGGAGTTGGGTTATGATGCTGGATTTGGACCAAAGAAATATGCATATGATGTTGCTAGTTTTGCAGTTCAATCAATTTATCAAAAGGGGCGCAAAATAAAACTATAAACGCTTATTAGTGCGATTTCATGGTATAATTAAAATATAAGGATGGTGAAAAATTTTGAAAATATATACGAAAAAAGGCGATCAAGGACAAACGGATTTAATGGCGGTTAGGGTAAGAAAAGATGACCCGCATATTGACTTAATTGGCTTACTTGATGAAGTGATGGCGCATGTTTTGATGTTAAAACATTTTATCAAAGACCAAAATATCAAAGATGACTTAATCAAAATTCATGACATTCTTTTTATGATGAATTATGAAATTGCAAAGAATAACCAAGATTGTTATCAGACCAATAAAGAACATGTCAGTTTTTTAGAATCAAAAATCGACGAATTTGATCAAGTTCTAAAACCCTTGACAAAATTTATTAAACTTGATCAAAACGACGAAGCTCTTTGGTCTAATATGGCAAGGGTTGTGACGAGACGTGCTGAACGAAAGATGGTTGAGCTCAATCAAATGCAAGAATTAAATGAATGGTCTTTAGCGTTTATGAATCGATTGTCAGACTATTTATTTACACTTGGACGATTTGTTACAGAGGGGAGATAAAAAGCGTGAATAAAATAAAAGTTATAATTTGGGGTTTTGGTGCCATGGGACGTGGGATGGCACAAATGCTTTTAATGAAAAAAGGTGTTGAAATCACCGGTATTTGTGATTTGAATCCCAATTTCAAAGGACACAACTTTTTAGAAATCTTAAAAATGACTACTTCTGAACATCCTGAAATCAAAATTGATGATAATATTGATCAAGTATTGGAAAAGGGTGCAGATATTGTATTACTTGCAACAGACAGTTTTACAAGAGATGCATATGATAAGATAACAAAGATTATGGGCTATGGTATGAATGTCATTAGTACAGCTGAAGAAATGGCATATCCATGGGCAAGTGAGCCAGAACTTGCCTCACAAATCGATAACTTAGCTAAAGCATATGGTGTGACGGTTTTGGGGACTGGAATTAACCCCGGATTCATCATGGATTTATTAGTTGTTGCACTTACAGGGGCGATGGTTGACGTCAATCACATTGAAGCGAAACGCATTAATAGTTTAAGTCCTTTTGGACCTACTGTTATGCATGAACAAGGTGTGGGGATTTCATTAAACGAGTATCACAAGCGCTTGATGGATGGCACATTGGCTGGTCATGTTGGATTTAAAGAAAGTGTTGGTATGATTTCAGATGCTTTAGGTGTAAAACTTGATGATTTCCAACAACAAATGGAACCCATTATTACAACTGTTGATCGCGTAAGTCCTTATGGTGAAGCAAAGAGCGGATCTCTTGCTGGCATTAATATGACAGGTCAAGGTCTAGTAAACGGTGATGTATTTATTGATATGATTCATCCTCAGCAAATTGAACCAGAAATGGAAGGCACTGAAACAGGGGATTATATCACATTAAAAGGAACGCCAAATATTAAGATGCAAATTAAACCGGAAATCAATGGTGGAATTGGGACGATTGCAATGTGTGTGAATATGATTCCCCATGTCATAAATAGTCGGCCAGGACTTAAAACGATGATTGATTTACCTGTTCCTAGAGCCATTTTAGGTGATATGAGAGATCTTTTAGAAAAATAAGAAAATAGGGTTTTTCCTATTTTTTTTGTATTCCACCCCTAAGGGGTGGAAAAGAAACCAAATCGATGATACAATAAGAAGTGGAAAACGCTTTCATATAAATGAAAGAACCTTAAAAGGAGGAGTCAAAAATGATTCCTAAGGGCACATATGTTGAAATAGAAAAAATAATTTTGGGTCCGGATGAAAGAGCTAGCCATATTCCATTAGATACTAAAAAATTACCTTTAGTGATGCATGTTAAAGGTTTTTTATGTAATGATGGAAATATCGGAGAACGAGTTGAATTAATGACCATGACTAAACGTAAAGAATCAGGAATACTTATAGTTGTTAAACCTTTTTTTAATCATACATTTGGACATTTTGTGGATGAGGTGATGTGTGTAAAACAAAGTATCCTTCAGGAAATGGAGGATTATCATGAGTAAATATCAACACATGATGGATCGAAAATCAATCATCATGAAAAATGCTTTAAAACTTGATTATGATAAATTTGAACTTGAGGGCATAGGTTTTGATTATGAAATGATGATGAGTGATAGTGGCTATTCACTTGATGATGTCATTAAAATTCAAGAATCATTTAGTGTTGGCAAAACACCACTCATCGAGTTAAAACATCTTTCATCTTTTGCAAGAAGATATGCAAAAGAAGGTTATGGTGCTCGTATTTTTATTAAAGATGAAGCTCAAAACATAAGTGGGTCTTTTAAAGCGAGACGTGCAGCAATGGCAATACACCAAGCGAAGAAGTTAGGATATAAAGGTGTGATTGCAGCGACATCAGGTAACTATGGTGCTGCAGTGGCTGCACTCGCTGCGAAAGTTGGATTGAAATGTATCATTGTTCAAGAATGTTTTGATTCCAAAGGCATTGGACAACCGGAAATCATTGAAAAAGCACGTGCTTGTGAAGCATACGGTGCTGAAGTAATCCAATTATCTGTCGGACCAGAATTGTTTTATGAATTTTTGCATTTATTAGAAGAAACTAAATATTTTAATGCATCGCTTTATTCTCCATATGGCATTATGGGTATTGAAACATTGGGTGCTGAAATTGCCACTGAATGTTTAGACAAGCACGGTAAATATCCCGAAGTGGTGATATGCACGAATGCAGGTGGAGGTAATCTTACAGGAACAGCACGAGGGTTGTTAAAATCTGGTGCGAATAAAACTAAGATTATTGCAGCATCAGTTGACCTAAGCGGATTGCATATGGCTTCTGATTATGACTTTAATCGAAAATCATTCACAACAGGGCATACAGGGTTTGGCATACCTTTTACAACATTCCCTGATCGCAGTGATGTGCCACGCAGTGCAGGTAGACCACTTCGATATTTAGACGAATATGTTTTAGTGAATCAAGGATCTGTTTTCTACATCACTGAAGCATTAGCTATTTTAGAAGGCATGGAAAGAGGGCCTGCAGGAAATACTGCATTAGCAGCAGCATTTTCAATCGCTAAAACCATGAAAAAAGATGAAATCATTGTGGTTCAAGAAACAGAATATACAGGCGCTGGTAAACATATGAATGCACAAATTTCATTTGCTAAAGATCAAGGCATCGAAATTCTATTTGGCAATCCACTTAATGAAGTACCCGGAAAAAACATCATTTTTCCTAAAACAGGGAAGGATTTAATACACAAAACCTTGGATTTATTGGATTTGAGACAATCCTATTTAAAACGATATAAAGATATGACATTAAGTGAACTTGATTATGAGTACTTAGCATTAGAGCTTAAAACCGATATAAAGCAAATTAAATTATGGATGGAGGATATCAATGAAGCCAAGAAATGATGATTTTTTAGAAAGACGAAAACATTTAGATGCATATAGCGACCAAGAGTTAAAAACTTATTTTTATGAATTAACTGATCAACTTATTGACCCGTTATTGGAACTCGCAAGAGATTATACAACACCCGCTATCGAACGCAGTGTTTTAATGCGAATGGGTTTTTCTTCACTAGAAGCGAAAGCTATTACGGATAAACTATTTGAACATGATTTATTAGCATTTGGTGCCGGACATATTGTCTATCGATTTGCAACGGACCATCATTTAAGTATCAGAGAAGCAGGACTTAAATTACTCGAAGAAGACCATCTTAAACTTGTGATGGAGGTGTTCAAACATGAAGCCAAATAAAAAGCTTGATATTAGACTTTTACTTAGTGACTTAGAACATTATCATCCCAGAAGAAAAGGCTGGGTTTGGCGAGATGCAAGTCCAATCGATATTGGACCATTTCATTATGTTCAATCGAGTCCTACTTTAAAAAATTATGTACCACTTCCTTCTGCAAGACATCTAAATGATATTGATCCTCAACCAGATGCAACCATCACGACAGAAATCGCATCAGGTCGTTTTGAAGATGATATCAGAAGAATGCGTATGGCAGCTTATCATGGTGCGGACCATATCATGGTTATTCGGACTGCAGGTCAATCGCATATGGATGGTTTGCTTGAGGGAACTCCTCAAGGTATTGGTGGTGTTCCAATTACAAGAAAACAAGTTAGAGCTCAACGAAAAGCTTTAGACATTATCGAAGATGAAGTTGGGAGAAAGATTAATTATCATTCTTATGTGAGTGGTGTTGCTGGCCCTGAGATTGCAGTTATGTTTCATGAAGAAGGTGTAAATGGCGCACACCAAGACCCACAATATAATGTGTTATATCGAAATATTAATATGGTTCGAAGTTTTGTGGATGCTGCTGAAAGTAAAAAAATTATGGCAGACGCTCAAATGGCTCAAATTGACGGTGCTCATAATGCAAACGCAACCGCAAGAGATGCTTGGAAAGTCATGCCTGAACTACTTGTTCAACATGGCATAAACAGTCGTATGAGTGAACGAATTGGAATTCGTCCGGATTTAATTTGTTTATCGACAGTTCCACCTGCTGCACCTCCAGCTCCAGATATTAAATTGAATTTACCTTATGCAGTCGCACTTAGAGAGTTTTTTAGTGCTTATAAAATGCGTGCTCAAATGAACACAAAATATATGGATTCATCAACAAGAGAAGCGACTGTGACCCATGTATTAAATCTCTTAATATCGAGATTAACATCTGCAGATATACAATCAACCATTACACCTGATGAAGGGCGTAATGTTCCATGGCATGTTTATAATATTGAAGCACTCGATACTGCGAAACAAGCGATGATGGGGATGGATGATTTATTATCCATGTTAGAACTTAAAAAAGATGGATATTTAGTAGAAAAGAAACGTGAAATTCAAGAACGTGCTATTTTAATGCTTGAAGAAATCATCGAAATGGGTGGTTATTTTAAAGCAGTTGAAGAAGGTATGTTTGTGGATAGTGGATTGTATCCAGAACGCAATGGCGATGGAATTACGCGTAAGATTGATGGTGGCATTGGAGCAAATTCAATCATTAAAAGAGATGCAAAATATATGGCACCAGTGAGTGCACATTATGGCTACAATAACGTAAGTCAATATGACTTCAATTTAATCGATCATCCTGAAAAACTAATTGGTGGATGTACTTTAGAAGATCCAAGTAAGATTCAATACATTGATGAACTTGATCCTGAAGATAATGTAAATCATCGTTTAGATGAAAATGAAAAATACCGTTCAACATCGATGCTAAAACCAGAAGTACAATGGCTAGGTGATGGGATTGTAACAGTCGATCTATTTTTTCCAACAGATATTTTAACTGCTGAAGCAGCTTCTTTAGAAGTTGGTAAAGCCATGAATTTATCCAATGTTGAAGTGATTCATAAAGAAGTTTTACACCCTTCTGAAGGAACACGTATTCAATTTAAAGGTTCTGTCAATGTCGATATCGATCAATCAAAACTTGTTTTACCGAAGAAAGCTGAAACACTCCCAGATGAAGACATTTTTGATTATGTCAAAAAGCATAAGTTAAAGATTGTTGCTGGTACAGGTGGAAGCGATGAACATAGTGTCGGTATGCGTGAAATACTCGATATTAAGCATGGCGGCATTGAAAAATATGGGATATCTTATACGTATTTAGGAACGAGCGTCCCGATTGAAAAATTCATTGATGCAGCCATTGAAACGGATAGTTGTTGTGTTATGATTTCTTTGATTATTTCTCATGATGATGTGCATTATAAAAATATGCAAAAACTTCATGATTACGCAGTCGAAAAAGGTGTACGGGATAAATTGATTTTAATCGCTGGTGGTACACAGGTTACACCTGAAATTGCCATGAAGTATGGTATGGATCAAGGATTCAGCCGTGGAACAAAGGGTAAAGATGTTGCTAGTTTTATCGTAAAAAAACACCGTGAGATGTATGAAAATTGATTGTTTAGTTGCTGAAATTGGATCAACAACCACAGTGGTGAATGCATTTAATCTCTTCGATGAGGTTAAATTTTTAGGACGTGGGATGCATCAAACGACTGTAGAAACTGATGTCAATATCGGTTTAGGAAAAGCCATTGATGACTTAAAACAACAACTTAACGTCAAAGATTTAACTTATAAAGAACTCTATGCATCTTCCTCAGCTGCAGGTGGTTTAAAAATCACCGTGCACGGTTTAGTTTATGAGATGACTGCGAAAGCAGCGAAAGAAGCAGCACTCAATGCAGGTGGTAATATTCACCTTATTACAGCAAATCGATTAGAGCCTTATCATATCGAACAAATTCAAAAATTACATCCTAACATGATCATTATTGCTGGAGGTACTGATTTTGGTGAAAAAGAAGTTTCTTATCAAAATTTACTCGATGTTAAAAACTTAAATATACCAATTATCTATACAGGAAATATTGCAAATCATGAACGAATAAAAGCACTGAATTGTAAGCACATTGAAATTGTTGAGAATGTCTATCCAAGAGTTGACGATTTTAATATTCTTCCTCTTCGTGAAAAAATTTATGAAACATTTGAAAAGCATATTATTCATGCTAAAGGAATGGCTCATATCTTTGAAATGGTTAACGGCAAAATTATTCCAACACCTGGAGCTGTTATGGATACTACGATGTTACTCGATGAAATGTTTGATGGCGTGATGACCATCGATGTTGGAGGAGCAACCACAGATGTTCACTCTGTGGCTCATCCTAAACCGGAGTTTCAAAAGTTTTTAGAAGGTGAACCTAAACAAAAAAGAACGGTCGAAGGTGACTTGGGTGTTTATGTGAATCGAAAATTAGTCTATCAATACATGAAGCATCATGAACTTGAAAAAGCTTTAAAATTAACGAGTGAGGATGTCACTAAACTCATTGAAAACGAACCTTTTATTCCACAGTCAGAAAAAGGAAAATTGATGTCATCACACTTGTTAAAGACATGTATTGAACAAGCTTTAGATCGTCATATTGGCGATATGAAGCGCGTCTTTACGACTAATGGATTAAAAGTTATTCCTGATGGGAAAGATTTATCCAACGTTAAAGCCATCTTTTTAACGGGTGGAGCATTAATTCACGATCCAAAGAGTAAAGACTACATTCAATCATATTTAAAAAAACAAACGACGAAGCTAACTCCAAGTTTAGACGCTAAAATCTATATCGATAATGACTATATATTTGCATCACTTGGTGTATTATCTAGAGTTTATAAAGAACAAGCTAAAATATTAATTAAACATACGATGAGAGAGGTGTAAAACGATGCCTAGTATCCATATTTATTTAAAAAGATTCGAACGCAATTTACGTTTTTTAACAAACCTCTTACATGCAGAAGACAGAAGTGTTATGGCTGTTTCTAAAGTATTTTTGGCTGATTCAAAACTAATTGATATCATTAATCAAACAGAAATTGAGTATATTGCTGATTCGAGAATCGAAAACTTAAGGAAAATTAAAACAGTTAAACCTAAAGTTATGCTTAGAATACCAGCAATTTCTGAAGTCGATGATATTGTTGAGGTTTGTGATATTTCGTTAAACTCCGAATTTAAGACAATCGAAGCATTAAATCAAGCAAGTGAAAAAATTGGTAAGATTCATAAAATCATATTGATGTTTGACATTGGTGATTTACGTGAAGGCATTTACTATAAGGATTTTGAATTGAATCTCATCAAAAAAATTCAAAATTTATCATTTATTGAACTCTATGGTATTGGGACTAATTTGACTTGCTATGGTGGCGTGATTCCAACAAAAGAGACTTATGAAAAACTCATACAAATTAAAGAGCAAATTGAATTACGTTTCGGATTAACACTTAAAGTGATTAGTGGTGGAAACTCTTCTGCAATTCCTATGTTAAAAAGACATGAATTATCACCTTTTATCAATAATTTAAGAATTGGTGAAGCCTATGTTTTAGGTAGAGAAACAGCTTATGGAACACACATTGAAGGTATGGCGGATGATGTGTTTACTCTTCATACTGAGATTGTGGAATTAAAGGATAAACCCTCTTATCCAGAAGGAGAACTAGGTCTGGACGCATTTGGTAAGAAAGTTGAATTTGTTGATCGAGGAATGATGAGAAGAGCCATTTGTAATGTTGGAAAACAAGATGTTGACTTATTTGAATTAATCCCACCAGATGGTGTTGAAATATTAGGTGGATCAAGTGATCACCTCATACTTAATTTGTTTAATAAAACGTATAAACTTGGAGATACAATTGAATTTAAGCTTACTTATGGAAGCCTATTAAGTCTTATGACATCTCCTTACATCCGGAGGGTTTATGAAGAATTATAGACCGACTTGGGCTGAAATAAACTTAGATGCTTTATATCATAATTTACAAATTGCACAAAAAAATGCACCTCATAAAACAATTATTCCAGTGATAAAAGCAAACGGTTATGGCCACGGTGCAATTAAAATTATGAAATTTTTAATTGAAAAAGGTGTTGACTATTTTTCAGTTTCCACATTAGAAGAAGCACTCGAACTTCGAAAAGTAAATCATAATGTGCATCTTTTGATGATGGGACCAATTCAGAAAAAAGATTTGGAAGTTGCATCAAAACATGATATTGAGATTACCCTATATGATGAAGAAATAACCCATTATGTTTTGTCATCAAAATTACCATTGATATGTCATGTGAAGATGGATACAGGCATGCATCGTTATGGTGTGATGGATGAGACATATATATGTCAAGTCATTGAAGAACTGCAAAAGAAAACAAATATCAAGTTGAAAGGTATTTATACTCATTTTGCTACAGCAGATAGTGATGAAGTGTTTTATTACAGACAAGTAGATAGATTTTATAAGTTGTTTACCCAACTTAAAGTAAAACCACCTGTGATACACATGTCAAACTCATCGTCTACTTTAAATTACGAAAAAGATTTTGATTTTACGACACACGTTCGATATGGTATTTCACTCTATGGATTAACACTAGAACCCAAGAATCACAATTTAAAAACGGTAATGAAACTGAAAACAAGAATCGCTACCATCAAATCATTGAAAAAAGGTGAATGTGTCGGATATGGTCAAACTTATTGTGCGAAAGAAGATGAAATCATTGGTGTGTTACCAATCGGATATGCAGATGGATTTTTAAGACGAAATAAGCACGGTGATGTAGAAATTAAAAAAAGACGATATCAACTGGTTGGTAACATATGTATGGATGCTTGCTTTGTTAAAATTGATGATTCGATTAAAGTTGGCAATATTGTCACTTTATTTGGTGGATTAGTGACAACCGATGAAGTTGCGAAACGGAATAAAACTATTAACTATGAAATTGTAACTTCAATCTCATATCGAGTGACTAAAGAATATGTGAGGAGGTCATCATGAAAATCACATCAGAAATCGGTAAACTAAAAACAGTTCTGGTTCATAGGCCAGGCAAAGAATTGGAAAATTTAACACCAGATTTACTTGAAAAACTTTTGTTTGATGACATTCCTTTTCTAAAAGTCGCACAAGAAGAACATGATTATTTTGTCAAAACGATGCAAGATGAAGGGATTGAAGTTCTTTATTTAACTGATTTGTTAGCCGAAGCACTCAAAGCGCATCCTGAAGTCTATGATCATTTTATCAATTCATTTATTGAAGAATCAAAAATTAAATCTAAAACTATAAAGACGGCATTATTTCAATTTTTTAAAAATTTAGATACACGTGAAATGATTTTAAAAATGATTGAAGGTGTGAGAACACATGAAATCAATATTCCCAAGAAACTATCGATTATGGATATGCTTGAAGATGAGTATCCATTTTACACAGATCCAATTCCTAATCTAATTTTTCAACGAGATCCATTTTCAACAATAGGCTCTGGAGTCTGTATTGGTAAAATGTCCACACTCGCTCGACAACGAGAAACATTATTTTCAGAATATATTATTAATTATCATCCAAGATTTAAAACTTGGAATCCACCACATTACTATAGTCGAAATGACAGATATTCAATCGAAGGTGGAGACGTTTTAGTTTTAAGTGATGAAATCATCGCTGCAGGTATCTCAAATCGCACAGATCCTCGAGCCATTGAACATTTAGCTGAGAAAATCTTTAATTCAAAAGAAAGTTTTAAAACAATCTTAGCATTTAATATACCGAAGAGTCGAGCTTTTATGCACCTTGATACCGTCTTCACTCAAGTGGATTACAATATTTTCACGATACATCCTGGTATTGAAGATAAACTCACTGTGTTTGAAATACAACGAAAGAACGGATCATTTGATGTTTCAAAAGTTGTAGATAATCTCGATGTAATTCTCATGAAATATCTCAAAAGACCAATTAACCTCATTCGTTGCGGTGGAAAAGATTTGATTACAGCAACCAGAGAACAATGGAATGATGGAGCTAACACACTTTGTGTATCTCCGGGTACAGTGATTGTCTATGACCGCAATCAGGTGACGAATGATTTACTTCGAAATGCAGGAGTGACAGTTTTAGAAATTAATTCAAGCGAACTTTCACGTGGAAGAGGTGGCCCACGATGCATGACCATGCCCCTTGAAAGAGAAGACATAAAATAAGGAGAACAATATGAACTTAAAAGGAAGACATTTATTAACATTATTAGATTTTATACCTGAAGAAATTCAATATTTAATTGATTTAGCAGCAAGATTAAAACTTGAAAAAAAAGAAGGCATTGAACATAAAGTTTTATCCAACAAAAATGTGGTTCTACTATTCCAAAAAGATTCGACAAGAACACGGTGTGCATTTGAAGTTGGTGCTTATGATTTAGGTATGAATGCGACATACATTGGACCTACAGGATCACAAATGGGTAAAAAAGAGTCTGTGAAAGACACAGCGCGTGTTTTAGGTAGAATGTATGATGGTATAGAATTTAGAGGATATAAGCAAAGTGATGTTGAATTACTCGCTGAATTTTCTGGTGTACCAGTATGGAATGGTCTCACAGATCAATTTCATCCAACGCAAATACTTGCTGATTTTTTAACCATCCAAGAAAACTTTGGATCACTTAAAGACATTAAATTTACTTATTTTGGTGATGCAAGAAACAATATGGGGAATTCACTGATGATTGGCTGTGCAAAAATGGGGATGCATTTTACTGCGGCAGCTCCAAAGGATTTATGGCCGAGAGAAGAATTAATTGAAACATGCCAAGCCATCGCAAAACAAACAGGTGCAACTTTAAGATTTACCGAAGATGCATCTGAAGGTGCGAGAGATGCAGATGTTTTATATACGGACGTATGGGTTTCCATGGGTGAGCCTAAAGAAGTTTGGGAATCAAGAATTAAAGATTTACATCCTTATCAAGTCAATCAAAAATTGATGAAATTAGCGAGTAGAAATGCAATTTTTATGCATTGCTTACCTGCATTTCATGGAACGGATACGGAAGTTGGGTCTGATATTGCCAAAGAATTTGGTAAAATCTATGAAGCAGTTAAAGATGGTGAACTCGAAGTGACTAATGAAGTGATTGAATCAAAACAAAGTCTTGTTTTTGATGAAGCAGAAAATAGAATGCATACCATTAAAGCAGTGATGCTTGCAAGTCTTGGAGAAGAATATGTCTAGGTATGTTATCTCTTTAGGTGGTAATGCACTTGGTAAAACTGCAGATGAACAAAAAAGATTACTTGTTCATGTAGCAAAAGCAATTTATCCACTCATTGAAATGAATCATGACATAGTCATTGTTCATGGAAATGGACCACAAGTTGGGATGATCAATTTGGCTTTCAGTGAATCTTCATCAACACCAGATATGCCGTTTCCTGAATGTGGTGCCATGAGTCAAGGATATATTGGATATCATATTCAAAATGCGATTTATAACATGATGCAACAAAGACACCAAGTACGACCAATTTCAACAGTAGTCACCCAAGTTTTAGTGGATGAAAATGACCCAGCGTTTAAGCATCCCACAAAGCCAATTGGATCTTTCTATTCTGAAATAGAAGCACAAACTTTAGAAAAAAGTCAAGGCTATACAATGGTTGAAGATAGTGGAAGAGGCTATCGAAGAGTCATTGCGAGTCCTAAACCTATTGATATCATTGAAAAAGAGAGCATCTCAAGATTACTTGAGCATCAACATATCGTGATTGCTGCTGGTGGTGGAGGAATTCCGGTTGTCTTGAGAGAAGGTCATTTAGAAGGCGTTGATGCTGTGATTGATAAAGATTATGCATCTGCTAAAATGGCGGAAATTATTAAAGCAGATGAACTCATTATTTTAACTGCAGTTGATCACGTCTATCTTGATTTTAATAAGCCTTCACAAAAAGCTTTGAAAAAAATAACTGTCGCAGAATTGAAAGAGTATTTAAAAGATGAGCATTTTAAAAAAGGTTCTATGCTTCCAAAAATTGAAGCTGCAATTGCTTTTGTTGAATCCACTCAAAAACCTGCTGTCATTGCATCACTGGAGTTTGCAAGTGAAGCATTTAAACAAATGAGCGGAACTGTCATTATGCCATAAAAAAAGACCATCACTGGTCTTTTTCTTTTATTAAAATTTAATTAAGGTTGCATAGCTCCAAATAATACAAGCCAAGCAAGGATTGATTTAGCGACTAAACTTAAAATGATATAAGTTCTTTCACCATATAAATAGTCTTTCCATTTACCAATCTTTTTATACTGTAAGATCATATTAATTGGGAATGTATTAAAAGCTACAAAATATGTACCTACAATTGCCCATACAAACCAAGGAACTTGACTATAATTACCATTACCAGTCATGTAGATAATGATGACAATCCAAGGAGCGATACCAGCAATGGAACCCCAAATAAATGGCCCCCAATTGAGTTTTTCACCTTCTTGACGTTTTGAATTGATGATTTCCATATCAAGCCCAAATAAATTCATAGCTGCGTTTACAATAAAGATAAGCGTTAGAGAAGCGATGTCATGAACTCCAAATAATGTCGCAATTAAGACAATCATCACAGAAGAACTTAATGCATATTCAAACCATCTAAATTTATTGATACCTTTTTGTAGATCTTTATTGTAGGTGTCGTTAAGTTTTTTTGGAAATGAAATTAATGCGTGTGCTAATGCTGAGATGAGTAGGAAACTTGCAACAAATATTCCAAACGGTAGATCAAACAAATCTTTTGATTGTAAGACTAAACCTTGTCCTTCAACAAACGCAAGATAGTTTTGCGTAATTGTTGGTTGGAATTCAGCAATTGTCTGAATGACTGTTGATGCTAAGACTAACATCATAAGTCCTTGAATGAGGTGTAGTCCACCCATAAGCATGTTAAAGCGTTTTAGTTTTAAAAGTTTTTGATTATCCATATGTAACCTCCTATAAGTTTACAGCCTAAGCATATCAAAAAAAATAAAAAGATGCATCTAAAATGATTAAAAATTGGCATATTTTAAATAAACGTAAATGTGGTAAAATAAAACTGCATTTGAGGTGTATAATGAATGAATCAAGACGATTAATTTTAAATGAAAACCAGCGAATAGAAAAAAAACAATATGTCATATATTGGATGCAGCAATCACAACGCATCCATTTTAATCATGCGCTTAATGAGGCCATACAATATGGTAATGGCAAAAATTTACCGATCGTTATATTTTTTAACTTAACCCCTCATTATCCTGAAGCAAATGAAAGGCACTATACATTTATGCTTGAAGGACTAAAAGAAGTTTCTCGTATTTCTGCCCATTTTAAAATGACATTTGTTATAAAGATTGGTAATCCAGCTGAAGAGATAAAATCTTTACTAAATGATGCTGAAGCATTATTTATGGATAAGGGATATTTAAACATTCAAAAAGAAATGAGACAAGAAGTTTTAAAATATATATTTGATCAAGAGCGTGATTTACATGTGGAAATGATCGATACCGATTTAATGATTCCTGTTGAAATTGCCTCACAAAAAGTGGAATATGGCGCCTATACGATTCGGCCTAAAATCCGCAAGTTAATCGAAAATTTTCGAGATTTCTTTCACTTACATGTTGTGAAAAACCAAACGATCTTAAATATAAAAAGTGATCATGATTTAGATGATATCAAACAATTAGTCACTCAATTATCGATTGATCACACTGTAAAAAAGAGTCCAATTTATCATGGTGGATATATTGAAGGAATGAAACTGTTTCATGAGTTTGTCAGTGAAAAGATTAACAGATATCCAGAAAGTAATGATCCAAGTTTGAACTTAACATCAAAATTATCAATGTATCTTCATTTTGGTCAAATATCATCTTTAGAACTTTATGAAAGACTCTATAAACTGACTCTGCAACACCAAATTACGGGTGAAGCTTTTGATGGATTTATTGAACAACTGATCATTCGAAGAGAACTCGCACATAATTATGTTTACTATCAAAAAGGATATGATAAGTTTGAAACCATGACTGAACCATGGGCTTATCAAACCATGGAGTTGCATCATGAAGATCTAAGAAATTATCTTTATTCAATCGAAGATTACATTAACTTCAAAACCCATGATTCCTATTTTAATGCAGCGATGAAGGAAATGGTGTTTACAGGATATATGCACAATTACATGAGAATGTATTGGGCCAAGAAAATTATCGAATGGTCAAATACGCACAAAGAAGCATTTGAAACAATCACGTACTTAAATAATAAATATTTTATAGATGGAAGAGACGCGAATAGTTTTACAGGAATTGCATGGTGCTTTGGTAAACATGATCGTCCATGGCAAGATCGTCCTATATTTGGTAAACTTCGGTATATGAATCAAGCTGGCCTTTTGAGAAAGTTTGATATGGAACCCTATGTCAATCTTATGAATCTTTTTACAAAGTGAGTCATCTTTGATAGAATAATTATGAAATGAGGATAAACACATGATTACTTCAGCAATTCAAACCCAATTATCACTATTTTCTATTGTATTACTTGTCATTTTATTGTTTAGCATCAGAAAACAAAATGCAAGAAAACCTGTGATGAATAAATTGTATATATTAATCCTTTTTACCACCATTGGCATTTTGATCTCAGACGCAGGTTCCATATTTATTGATGGTGTTGATACGACGATAGGAAGGTTTCTTTTGGCGTTTTTTGTTGTGATGTATTACATTCTGCATATCGTCATTGCTGGATTGTGGATGTTTTATGCCGAATATACAATTAACGATACTACGAAGAACTTTAAGCGAATTGCATTATTAATTTCTCCCATTCAAATAGCTGTCATCATTTTTTCACTCTTATCGGTTAACGGCGATTTCATTTTTAGAATTGCCGAAGGTAACCATTATGAACGGGGTAGCTACTTTTATGTTATATCTGTTCTAACTTATGGTTTAATTTTATTGACGATGTTTCGAATCATCAGTCTTAAGCATCGCATCCATAAAGGTGACTTTTACGCGTTACTTGTCTTTCCAATTCCACCGATGATTGGTGGAGTCATTCAAATATCGTTTGAAGGACTTTCACTAATTTTTCCTGGTGTTGCATTATCACTCTTAATTGTCTACATTTATATCCAGTCAAAATTAACAAATACCGATCATTTAACTGGGCTGTATAACCGAAGAGAATATGATCGCATGATTTCTATTAAATTAGAAAATTTACGAAAGGGATATGTCTTAGGCGGAATACTCATTGATATTGATGATTTTAAGAAGATTAATGACCAGTTCTTGCATCATATTGGAGATGAGGCTTTAATTGAGTTTAGCAATATTTTGAAAAAGAGTGTTCATGAAGATGATTTTATTGCTCGCACTGGTGGCGATGAATTCGCGATTATTTTCGAATCAAAAGACCCTTCAAGACTGGAAGTAATATTGAATAACATCGATGAGGGCTTGAATAACTTCAATCAGAGTAAAGAACATCTTTATGAACTTCATGTATCGACTGGTGAATTAATTTTTAATCAAGATGAGCATAAAGATCTTACTGAATTCTTTAAAATACTCGATCAAAAAATGTATAAAACTAAGGAACAACACCATCAGAAATAAACCAATAAATTCACATGAAATAAGCGCATGCGTTGATCGTATGCGCTTATTTATAGATGTATTCATAATCTTTATAATATCTTTTGACAATTAATTTACACTTCATTAAGATGAAGATGTAAATGGAGAGATAGCTTGATGAAAAAACGACATAATCCTCAAATAGGTGAACATATTAATTTAGCTGAACTCAAAAAAGGACAAAAAGCGAAAGTCCTCTTTTTAAACACAACCGACAGCGCAACTAGAAGAAAACTACTCGATATGGGAATCACTGAAGGTGTCCAAATCAAAATAAAAAAAATAGCACCACTTGGGGATCCAGTGGATTGTGAACTCAGAGGTTATGAACTTTGTTTGAGAAAAGAAGATTTGAAAATGATTGACGTTGAGGTGATTCTATGAGAATTGCTTTAGTTGGAAATCAAAATTCAGGAAAAACGACGCTTTTTAATTTATTGACAGGTAGCAATCAAAAAATTGGAAACTGGCCAGGCGTGACGATTGAAAAAAAAGTTGGAATCATTCGTGGAACTGAACACGAAATCATTGATTTGCCTGGTGTATATTCGTTAAGTCCTTATAGTTTGGAAGAACAAATTGCGCGTCAATTCTTATTTGAAGATAATATTGATTTGATATTAAATGTGATTGACGCCACATCCATTGAAAGAAGTTTATATCTATCGACTCAATTACTTGAGTTGAAAATCCCCATGCTTATTGCTTTAAATATGACAGATTTACTTGAATATCGAGGGATTAAAATAGATCTTGATTTGTTAATGGAAAGACTTGATACAACCATATTACCGATATCAGCGACAAAAAAGACGAACGTTTTTAATTTAATTCAAACCATTAAAAAACAAGATTATCGGAAAAATAATTATACGCATATTTACGATTATGTGATGGAAAAAACAGTTCAATCGATTGAAGAAGATATTGATTTGAATCACAAACGATTTATCGCAATTAAAATGATTGAAGGTGACATGAGCTATGAGCATTATGTCACAGAGCCTATTTTAGAAAAAGTTCAAGCATTAAGAAAAAATTATCAACGTGACTTAGAACAAGTCATCGCTGATGAAAGATATCGCTATATTGAATATATTCGGGATGAGGCTATTGATGCGAAACTAGAAAAAGAAACTTGGACAGATAAAATTGATAATGTTTTACTCAATCGATATTTAGCAATTCCCATTTTTGTAGTCATTATGTTTCTAATCTATTATCTCGCAGCTGGTCCAGTAGGTGGATTTACAGTGGATCTTGTGAGTGGATGGATGGATAGCATAAAATCATGGACTTTTGATACACTCATCGCTTTAAATGCCTCAAAATGGTCTGCAAGTTTAGTTGTAGATGGAATTTTAGCAGGCGTAGGAGCAATCTTAAGTTTTTTACCTCAATTGATTATTTTATTTTTACTGATCTCATTACTTGAAACTACAGGTTATATGGCACGCATTGCTTTTTTCCTTGATCGTTTATTTCAAAAACTCGGATTATCAGGTAAATCACTCATTCCATTTATTATTGGAAGTGGATGCAGCGTTCCAGCTATTATGTCAGCAAGGACCATACCGAATGAAACTGAAAGAAAAATGACAATTATGTTAACACCATTTATACCATGTTCGGCAAAACTCCCCATCATCACTTTATTTGCAGGTTATTTCTTTGATGAATATGCAGGTTTAGTGAGTGCATCATTGTACTTTCTTGCGATCATGATTATTATATTATCGGCATTAATTTTAAAACAAATTTTTGTAAAGGGTAAACCTTCAGCATTTATATTAGAACTCCCACAATACAAAGTTCCTCATATGAAGTTTATTATTAGAGATACTTATGAAAAGGTGAAAGAATTTATTCACCATGCGGGTTCAGTGATTTTACTTGCATCACTTGTTATTTGGATTCTCATCAGTTTTTCATGGTCATTGACTTATGGTATTCATCCAGATCAAAGCATCCTTGCATCCCTCGGTAAAGGGTTAGCCTATATCTTTTACCCAATGCTTGGAACATTAAGTTGGGGAACATCTGTTTCTGCCATTCAAGGCTTAATTGCAAAAGAACAAGTTGTTGCTTCGATGGCGATTATTGCAGGTTTGTCTGAAGCGAATTCAGATGGTTTATTAATCTTTGGTAGCCAAACTTTCGCATTCTTCACTGCACCATCTGCGTATGCATTTATGGTCTTCAATTTATTTAGTGCACCATGTTTTGGATCAATTGGTGCGATGCGTCAGGAATTAGGTACGACTAAACGCATGTGGGTTGCTGTATTATTTCAAACTGGACTTGCTTGGTTATTAGCAGTCATTATATTCCAAATGGGTTCATTGATCGGAGGATTAATCTCATGACTTTTACAGATGTAATTATAGTGATATTTATTTTAAGTATTATTGGATTTATTTTATATAGACAGTTTAAACATAAAGATGAAAGCATATGTGCTTCATGTAGTTATGCAAAAGGGTGTACAGATAAAATTGCAAAGAAAAAGGCTTCTTAGAAACCTTTTTTATTTTGATTGATGAACAACAATTTGAGTAAACGGAATCTCGATATGATTTTCATCAAGGATCATTTTGATTTGTTTTCTCAATTCACGTTCAATTGCATAATGCTTTTCTTGAATCGTTTTTGCAGTAACTCTTAAATCAACACTACTTGAATTTAAATTTGTAACACCAACAACAGTAGGTTTTTCGATGATATCTTCATAAGTTGCCATGACAATAGGTAATCTTTCATTTAAAATTGCAATTGTATCATTAATATTTGCATGATAAGATATCCCAAACTCAACAACGGCAACTGAGAAATCCTCAGTGTAATTGATGACAGTTGTTATTTCACCATTGGCCACAACTTTAATGTCACCTTTCCAATTTTTAAGCCGTGTAGTCTTTAGTCCAATATCAATGACTTCGCCTTTAAATCCTTGGATTTCAACAATATCACCTACATCAAAATGACGTTCAAAAATGATAAAGATACCAGCAATCAAGTCGTTAATAAACTTTTGAGCA
Organism: Acholeplasmataceae bacterium UBA6181; assembly: GCA_002422135.1. Lineage (GTDB taxonomy): Bacteria > Bacillota_I > Bacilli_A > Acholeplasmatales > Acholeplasmataceae > UBA6181. The sequence continues at coordinate 15,282 of DITP01000021.1, read as the reverse complement.
CCAAGACCAATTACAAGTCCGGCAATTCCTAAACCGGCTAAAGCAGGTGCAATATTAACCCCCCAAACAGCTAAAATGACTAAAAACATTATGACCCAAACTAAGTATTTGACGATGCTATTTGAAATTTTGGCTATCGTTTTTTTCCGTTTATGCATCGAACCATTCTTTTTTCCGATGTGTCTAAAAGTAATTCTAGCAATGCGAAGGATAATCAATCCAATAAAAAGAATAATTAGACTTGAAATAATTCTGCCTATTGAAACTTCAAGATTTCCTTGGAAATTATCCCATGATGTGTTAACGAGTGAGATGAGGTCATAGTTCCACGTGCTCAATATCGCAATTAACCCAGCAGATAAAACAAAAAAAGATAAAATATAAATCACTGTAACAAACCAACGCTCGAGATTGTCTTCGAAATGGTTGATTATTTTTCTTTCAATAAAGAAGAAGAGAAATAATCCAATAACAATTCCAATGGTAATCAATATATTTATAGTGACTACGTTCATTAATATAGGGTTAAGCATTCAAATTCTCCTTCCTTTTTCTTATTCATTATAACATATAAATAAGCATTCTATAATGGATTTGATTTTTGCTGCTTGAGAGAATTTATTTAGTATTCTTATGGAGAATATGATATTTTCATGATACAATAAGTGTGCATTTTGAAAGGTGGGACATGATGGAAAAGGATCATAAAGAAACGCCCTTTTTCACCAAACTTTTTGAATATGCGACAAGTAACACCATTTCACATGATGTTCCTGGTCATAAACTTGGTCATATTCAAAGTGACCTTTTAGACGTTGCTGGTGACATGCTATATAAATTAGATGCGAATGCACCACGTGGACTTGACAATTTAAATCGTCCTACAGGTGTCATTATGGAAGCTGCGGAACTCATGGCGGATGCCTTTGGTGGCGATAGAGCTTATTTTTTAACCGGTGGGACAACCATGGGGATTTTAGCTATGATTATGTCTGTTTGCCGTGCGAAAGAAAAGATTATTTTACCTAGAAATGTTCATAAATCAGCAATTAATGCACTAATTTTAAGTGGGGCAGTACCGGTTTTTGTGAAACCGTCAATTGATACAGAACTAGGAATTGCGAATCATATGGCTTATGAAGATGTTGAAAGAGCCATATTAGATAATCCCGAAGCTAAAGCAGTTTTTGTGATTAATCCAACTTATTTTGGAGTTACATCCGATTTAAAAGCAATTGTTGAACTTGCTCATGAACGTGACATGATGGTTGTTTGTGATGAAGCCCACGGATCTCATCTCCCTTTTTCTTCTGAACTTCCACAAAGTTCAATGGAAGCTGGAGCTGATATGAGCTCTTGTTCACTTCATAAAACGGTTGGATCACTTACACAAAGTTCAATTATTATTTCTCAAGGATCGCGTGTTGATCATGTAAGACTTAGATCAACCATTAACATGATTCAAAGTACGTCGCCATCTAGTTTGTTATTAGCATCACTGGATGTAGCAAGAAAAACGATGGCACTCGAAGGTGAAACTACAATTCCTAAAATTATTGATATGGCGCGTAAAACACGCGACCGAATCAATGATATTCCGGGGATAAAAGCGATTGATGATAAATATTTCATTCAAAATGGCGCTTATGATTATGATGAGACCAAACTCATCGTAAAAGTCTCAAATTTGGGACTAACAGGCTTTGATGCTTATAAAGAATTATTTGATGAACATCATATTCAAATGGAACTTGCTGAAACACATTTAATTTTAGCAGTATTATCAATAGGTACGAGACAAGAAGATCTGGATGCATTAGTGAATGCGTTATGGAAGTTATCAAATAAATATTACCCAATGAAATTAAGACCAATTTTACCTAAAGTTAAATATAGCTATCCAGAAGCTTACACACGACCAAGAGAAGCCTATCATGCACCAAAGAAATATGTACCTTTATATCAGGCACTAGATGAAATTGCAGCAGAATCGATCATGATTTATCCACCAGGTATTCCCATTGTTATTCCTGGTGAAATCATTAGTCAAGATATACTCGATGATTTCGAATTTTATCAAAAAAGTGGTTCAGTCATTCTCAGTGATACTGAGGGTGGATATATAAAAATAATTGACAAAGAATATTGGGATAAATGGAGCGAAATATATGAAGATGAATAAAGTTGATTTATCGTTTCAAAGTTGTAAAAGTGAATATAAAGATGCAGATGTAGTCATCTTTAGTGTACCGATGGATGCAACCACAAGTTTTCGTCCTGGCACAAGATTTGCAGGTAACGCTATTCGCGTAGATTCTTTTGGAGTTGAATGGTATTCACCTTACCGCGAAAGAGATTTAAATGAGTTTAAAACAGCAGATATTGGTGATCTTGATTTACCTATAGGGGCTGTTGATGATGCATTAAAAATCATTTACAAAACGACTCAAAAGATATTAAAAGATAACAAAGTACCTATGATGGTTGGTGGTGAGCATTTAGTTAGCTATCCAGTCATTAAAGCAGTATTTGAAAAGTATCCAGATTTACATATTATTCATTTAGATGCACACACTGACTTAAGAGAATCATTCTTCGGTAGAAAGTTATCGCATGCGACATTTATGCGTCATGTACATGAATTTGTTGGTGATGGCAAGATTTACCAATTTGGGATACGAAGTGGAGAAAAACCAGAATTCGATTGGGCTAAATCTGGACATGTCAATATGCGAAAGTTCGATTTTGAAGGATTAGACAAAGCGTGTGAAGCGCTAAAAGATAAACCGGTGTATATCACGATTGATTTGGATGTCTTAGATCCTTCAGTCTTCCCAGGTACAGGAACTCCTGAACCGGGGGGGATGCAGTATAAAGATTTACTTTGGGCATTTGACCAATTTGAAAAGTTAAATCATTTGGTTGCTGCTGATTTTGTGGAACTCGCACCAATGTTAGACCCATCAGGTGCATCGACTGCAGTCGCTGCAAAGACACTTCGCGAAATGGTTTTAATCTTACAGAAAAATTTAGAGAAAAGACAATAATTCAAAACTTAGGGGAATGTAAACATTTCCTTTTTTTTATCTAATTTTATTTATAAAAAGCATAATAAAGATGATGTAATTTATAATAATTATTCGCTTTATAAGGCTCTCAAGCAAAGCTTTTGAATTCAAAGCATCTCTCAAGTATAATGAGGGTGAATGTGAAGGGAGAGAAAATCATATGAATTTCAAAGATTATGATCCGCTCAAGAGAAAAAGATTAGAAATTTTGGATGAAAAAGGAAATCTAAAACATCCTGAATTAGAACCTAAAATTGATAAAGATACACTCATGAAAATGTATTCAACGATGATGTTAGGTAGAATCGCAGATATTAAGTCGATTCAATATCAACGTCAAGGTCGTATGCTTACATATGCACCCAATAGAGGTCAAGAAGCTACACAAATTGGTGCAGCAGCTGTACTCGAAGAAAACGATTGGTTTGTTCCGGCATTTAGAGAAATGAATGCCATGCTATATCGTGGTGTGACTTTGGAACAAGTCTTTATGTATTGGGCAGGTAATGAATGGGGTAACCATTTTGATGAAGGCGTTAGAGTATTACCAATCGATGTCATCATTGGGTCACAAGTTAACCATGCTGCAGGAATTGCTTATGCGTCTAAAATTTTAAAGAAAAATGAAGTCGCATTAACAATGATTGGTGATGGAGGCACTTCCCATGGAGAGTTCTATGAAGGACTTAATTTTGCGGCTAGTTATGATGTGCCATTAGTTGTGATTATTCAAAATAATCAATATGCGATTTCAACACCAAGATCTAAAGCTACTAAAGCTGAAACACTTGCTCAAAAAGCATTTGCATTTGGTATTCCTGGAATTCAAGTGGATGGGAATGATATCTTAGCGATGTATGTTGCAACTAAAGCAGCGATTGATCATGCAAGATCGGGTAAAGGACCTGTTTTAATTGAAGCTGTGACGTATCGTTTAGGACCACATACAACATCTGATGACCCAACGCTTTATCGAAAAAATGAAGAAGTTGAGATGTGGGAAAAGAAAGATCCATTTATTCGATTTAAAAAGTATTTAATGGATAACAAACTTATTACCAAAGAATCAGATGAAAAGCTAGAAGAAGAGTATACAAAATATGTAGGTGACACATTCAAGAAAGTTGAAGCAATGGGTTTAGCTGAACTTGAAGATGTCTTTAAATATACTTATCAAGAGATGACACCACAACTGAAAGAACAATATAATTTTATGAAAAACTTTTTAGAAAAAGGAGGCAAATAATATGGCATTATTAACAATACTTGATGCAATTAACCAAGCACTTGATCAAAAAATGAATGAGGACTCTAGAGTTGTTGTTTATGGTGAAGATGCCGGTTATGAAGGTGGCGTATTTAGAGTCACTGCAGGTCTCCAAAAGAAATATGGTGAAGATCGAGTGTTTGATACTCCGATTGCTGAAGCTGCGATTACAGGAAGTGCGATTGGTATGGCAATTAATGGATTGATTCCTGTTGCAGAAATTCAGTTTGATGGATTTGTGTTCCCAGGATACACTGAAATTGTGACCCATATGGCAAGATACCGCAATCGAACAAGAGGCGGATATGGATTACCACTTGTTGTCAGATTCCCTGTAGGGGGAGGTATACGTGCACTTGAACACCATTCCGAGTCCATTGAAACACTATTAGGACATATCCCAGGATTAAAAGTTGTGATTCCTTCAACACCTTATGATGCAAAAGGGTTAATGATTTCAGCGATTGAAGATCCGGATCCAGTAATTTTTATGGAACCTAAACGCATTTATCGTGCTGGTAAACAAGAAGTTCCTGAAGAAATGTATCGCATTCCAATTGGAAAAGCGAAAGTCGTTAAAGAAGGAACAGATGTGACAGTTGTCGCATGGGGTGCCATGATTCGAGAAACTGAAAAAGCATTAAAGTTATTAGAAGCTGAAAATATTTCAGTTGAACTTATAGATCTTAGATCAATTAATCCAATTGATGAAGAAACGATTATTAATTCTGTGAAAAAAACTGGACGATTTATTGTCGTTCAAGAAGCAGTTAAAACTTATGGTCCAGGGGCTGAACTCATTTCACTTGTAAATGAAAAAGCATTCTTGTACTTAGAAGCTGCACCAGCGAGAGTCACTGGTTTTGATATTACAGTGCCTTTAGCAAAAGGTGAGATGTATCATTTTGTTTCACCTGAACGAATTGCGCATGAAATTAAGCGTACCGTTCAGTTTTAAGGAGGAATATTATGTATGATTTTAAGTTTGCCGATATCGGTGAAGGTATTCATGAAGGTAAAATCTTAAAATGGTATTTTAAGGTGGGCGATAAAGTGAAAGAAGGCGAAACTTTAGTTGTTGTTGAAACAGATAAAGTAAATGCTGAACTTCCATCACCAGTCGATGGCATTATTAAAAAACTCGGTGGTATGGAAGGTGATCAAATCGAAGTTGGGAATACGATTGTTATCATTGATGATGGATCAGCTAAGGAAGTAGTAAAAGAAGAAAAGAAGCTTGAGCCATTAGCTGAAGGTGAAAATGCTCCAAGTGTCATTGGAGCTCTTGAAGTAACTTCAGAGGTTATGGCATCCAGTGATGAGTCATCAAATAAAAAAGAAGTTGAATCTAAAAAAGTGTTAGCAACACCAGTTGCAAGAAAACTTGCAAAAGATTTAGGTGTTGATATTCAAACAATTCAAGGTTCTGGGGAACATGGCAGAATCATGAAAGAAGACATTTATCAAGCAACCGAACAAAAACAAGTACCAAAAGTAGAACGTCCTAAAGTATCTGTCTCTGTTCAAGGTGATGTTGAGTATGTTCCAATTACAAAACTTAGAAAAGCCATTGTGACATCCATGACAAAAGCAAAAGACATTATTCCACATTCGACCATTATGGATGAAATTGTCATAGATAAATTGGTTGAACTAAGAAATCGTGTCAAAGAACAAGCAGCTGCTCAAGATATTAAATTGACTTATATGGCGTTTATCATTAAAGCTGTTGTCTTAGCGTTAAAAGAATATCCATATTTTAATGCAAGTTATGACGAAGTGAAAGAACAAATGGTTTATAAGAAGTTTTATAATATTGGCATGGCTGTAGATACAAAAGATGGCTTAATTGTGCCAAATATCAAAGACGCAGATAAAAAGAGTATCCTTGAACTAGCAAGAGAAATCAGAGATGTGGCAGATCGCACTATTGAGCGAAAAGTCCAACTTCATGAACTTCAAAACACAACATTCAGTATTACAAACTTTGGCGCATCAGATCTCATTTCAGGGACACCCATAATTAACCACCCTGAAGTCGCAATCTTAGGTATTGGGAAAATTAGTCAACGTGCGATGGTTATCGAGGGTGAAATTAAACCAGCGTATGTTTTACCACTCTCATTGTCAATTGACCACCGAGTGATTGATGGCGCAGATGCTGGAAGATTTTTAACGAAAATCAAGTCTTTATTAAAAGAGCCAATGATGTTACTATTAAATTAGAGGTGACATCATGAAAACATTTGATATTACAGTTTTAGGCGGAGGACCAGGAGGGTATGTTGCAGCAATTAAAGCAGCCCAAGCAGGAAAATCTGTTTTACTCATTGAAAAAGAAGTGGTTGGCGGCATTTGTTTAAATCACGGATGTATTCCAACCAAAGCATTACTTAAGAATGCTAAAGTATACAAAAAGCTCTTACACGCTAAAGATTATGGCGTGATTATTGATGGAAACATTTCTTACGATTGGTCTTTAATGATGAAAAGAAAAAACCTTGTAGTAAAAAAATTAACAACAGGGGTTACAGGGTTATTAAAGAAAAATGGTGTTACCGTTATATCAGGTTTTGGTAAAGTATTAAGTCCAAGTCAAGTTGAAGTAAATGGAGAAATCTATGAATCAAAAGATTTAATTATTGCGACTGGAGCAAGCCCAATCATTCCACCAATTCCTGGATTAAAAGATGCTTATGAGCAAAAAATTGCAGTGACAAGTAGAGAATTACTTGCTGTTGAAGAAGCTCCGAAATCACTTGCTATTATTGGTGGTGGAGTCATTGGTGTTGAATTTGCGACTATCTTTAGTTCACTTGGATCTAAAGTGACAATCATAGAGAAAATGGATGGAATACTACCTCTGATGGATGATGACATCCGCGAAGCATATGCCAAAATCCTCAAAAAAGATGGTATTGACATTTATACATTTGCTGAAGTAATAAAGGTTAATCAAAATAAAGTAACTTATAAACTGAATAACGAAGAAATGACGATTGAAGCTGATAAAGTCTTAGTCTCAGTAGGTATGAAACCTAATCTATCTGGTTTAGAAGCATTAAATCTTAAGATGAATCGAAATGCGATTGATACGAATGAAAAACTTGAAACTTCGATAAAGCATGTTTATGCAATTGGTGATGTGAATGGAAAATACATGTTAGCTCATGTTGCATCTGCTGAAGGATTAATCACTGTTGAAAATATTTTAGGGCATAATAGGAACATGCACTATGATCGTGTTCCTAACGCTGTTTATGGTTCACCTGAGATTGCAATGATTGGTTTAACTGAAAAAGAAGCAAAAGAAAAAGGATTATCCTATAAAGTATCGATGTTTCCTCTTCAAGCCAGTGGAAAAGCACTTGCAGATAATGAAAAAGATGGATTCATTAAACTTATTGTGAATGAACAGTATAAAGAAATCTTAGGTGCACACATACTTGCGTATAACGCATCAGATTTAATTGCTGAAATTGGTGTGACTTTGGAATTGGAAGGGACAGCTTATGAACTTGCACACACCATTCATCCTCATCCAACGTTGTCTGAAATTGTGATGGAAGCCGCACATGGTGCGATAGATAAACCTATTCATTTATAAACATTGACTGTGCAAATGCACAGTCTTTTTATTTTCTTTTTATTTCGCTAAGTAGCCATATTTTTTGATTTATGTTACAATATGGAATAGAGGTTACCTATGAAATTTTTAATTCTTTATAACCCAATGAGTGGGAGATCGAATTTCCATCGTTATATTCCACGAATCAAAAAAAAATTTGAAAATAGCCCTCATTCAATCGACTTTTATGAGTCTAAAGCACCTAAAGATTTAATAAAGGCTGCGAAAGAGTTATCATCGTTTTATGATGTTTTTTTGGCTGCAGGTGGTGATGGAACTATTAATGAAGTAGTCAACGGGATTATGAGTGCTGAAAGAAAACCCATTTTAGGTGTGCTACCTTTTGGAACTGCCAATGATATAGCGGCAATCTTAGGTATTAACCGATCAATTAAGAGGTCTTTAAATATTTTTTTTCATGAAAAACCTATTAAGCTTGATGTTAATCAAATCAATCATCAATACTTTATTTATACAACCGCTTCTGGGATGTTATCGAAAATAAGTTATGATGTTCCACGAAGAAGAATCAAAAAATATGGGTATTTAGCCTATGTTATTGAAGCGATGCAAGATATTTCCAAGGACTACCGTTACCCAATTAAGATTTGTTATAATGATAAAGAAGAAAATTATGAAGTTGTGATGGTTTTAGGATTAAATTCAAATCGCGTTGGTGGCGTAAGACTTGTCAATTTTTCGAATTCAAAACTTAATGATGGTTTATTTGAGATTAGACTATTTCTGCGCACGAAAAGTTTTTGGCGTTTTAGATTTTTACAATCATTTATACGTGGCGGGAGAAGAATTGGTGATGATGTTCAACTTGTGTCATCAAAATTTGAAATTAAAACCAATCCTGATGTGAGATGGAATGCAGATGGTGAATATTCCACAAGTGGAAACATCATCATACAAACACATAAAGAGGCATTATATGTATATGCAAGTAAGAGGGTAAAAAATAAGTACTTCATTCAAGCGCCGAAATAGCTCAGGTGGTAGAGCAGCTGTCTCGTAATCAGCAGGTCGTAGGTTCGAGTCCTATTTTCGGCACCATTTTTCGAATAATTTATTTTTTGAGAAAGACTATTGATAATCAATGGTTTTTTGTTTTTGTGGTTATGTAAAATTGTTATTTTTGGAGAGTATATCTAGAAATGCAAATCATGAAATTCTAGAGTCAAATTGGATATTTTGAATTTGAGTCTCACTCAGGAACTTCTAAGAGTTTCACATATAAAAATAGTTATCTAGTGTATTAATGAAAGCGGTGAGAGGAAATATAAAAACTAAAAAAATCTCAATTTTCTTAACATCTTTAATTACTGAAAGCCAAGAGATTATTCATCGTGAAACGAAAAAAAGATAAATGATTCAAAATGAAACGATAGTATAATAAAACGTTGCAAAATGAAATGTAAAGTGTTATGATAGTGCCAGAGGTGAACAAACATGAAATTTAGTGAATCAAAAACAGTTGAGTTAAAAGAAAAGTATACAAAGTCACTACTAAGGACAGTTTCAGCATTCAGCAATTATCATGATGGTACAATTTATATCGGGATTAATGATCAAGGTGATGTTGTTGGTTTTTCTAGAGTTAATGAAGAGAAGATTTCAATTGAGAATTCAATCAATTCTATGATTACACCAAAACCTTTCTTTGATATAAATGTTTTAGAAATTGATAACAAGAATGTTTTAGAAATTGTTGTTTCAAAAGGAGATAACGGGCCTTATTATTATCAAAACACTGCTTATATGAGAAATGATACCTCAACCATACCTGTTGACGGCACTAATTTAACTAGACTCATTTTGAATAGTAAAAATCTAACATATGATCAGTTGAATGTTAGTCAAACAGAATTGAGTTTTAACTATTTAAAAGACAAACTAAGCTTAGTTCTTAATATTAAAGATACCAATAAAGCTGTTCTAACAACACTTGGTTTATATAATGGCAAAAGTTACAATAATGGTGCGCTACTACTTTCTGATGATGGAAGCATAAGTCAATCATTTGTTGATATTGCAAGATTTAAATTAGACATTCATAATTTCATAGATAGAAAACGATTTGAGCATCAATCATTACTACAATACTTTGATCAAACAATGAGTTATTTTCAGGCACATTATCCACCGTACCAAACGATTGAAGGTATCCAAAGAACAACAAAGGAACAGATTCCTCTTATTGCCTTTCGAGAAGCTTTAGCAAATGCAATCATTCATAGAGATTATTTGTTGAGTTCAGGAGTTCAAATATCTATGTTTGAAAATCGAATTGAGATTGTTTCACCTGGTGGTCTTCCTGAGGGCATGGATGAAGATCAATATTATAGAGGATTAACTTCAGTATCTAGAAATCCAATCATCGCTAATGTGTTCTTTAGACTTAATTTAATTGAGCAATTTGGTACAGGTATAAAAAGAATTATTGATAGCTACAAACACTACAAGATTAAACCGTCTTTTGATATTCAAAAATCTCTGATCAGAATTATATTACCGGTATCAAATTTTGATTATTCTAAATTAGAGAAAAAAGAAGCTATTATTTTATATCTACATGCTTATCCAAAATCATCAAGACAAAGTATTGAAGATGCGATTTCTATAGAAAAAAGCACACTAATAAGAAGATTGAATGAACTTGATGAACTTGGAATTGTTTCAAAGATTGGAAATGGGCCAAGTACGGTATATTTTTGTAGATGATGCTTGTGAAAAACAGAATTTAAGTTTTTACGATATAAATTCAAATAAACATCATAATAACCTATGATTGTCATACAAGAGAGGTGTCAGCTATGGAATTATTATCAAAGGATGAAAGAATTATCATAAAAGATTTTTTAGAAACTGATGTAAATGATTATGTGATTTGGAATACTGAGATAATCGAGTGGCAAGAATGGGATGCTCCATGGGAAAAAGATGATTTAACAAAAGAAGAAATAAGATTGAAGTTTGAGAATTATTTTAAACATATTAATAAGTTTGATTCTAATCAAATTAGAACTAGGTTTGAAATTTGCATTAATGACGTAGAAAAACCCCACATAGGTTGGGTTATATCCTATCAGATTGATGAAGATTTCAAATACACAAAACAAAAAGGTTTTTATGCTTTAGGTATAGATATTCCAGATTTAAAGTATCGAAGAAATGGTTATGGTAAGTCAGCATTACTAACTTATATTGATTACTTACAATCATTTGGATTTAATCAGTTTTACATACAAACATGGAGTGGAAATCTCTCGATGTTGAATCTTTCCAAAAAACTTGGATTTATAGAATGTAACAGACTAAAAGGAATAAGAATAGTTAATGACATCAAATATGATGCAATTACATTGAAGTTGGATTTTTGATAGTGAAGAAATGAAAATCATAGTTAAAGATATTAGTTAAGATATAACTAGTAGATTTCATAATCAAGGTTTAATATGCATAGAATATTCTAGGTAAACTTAAAACCTCATAATTTCTGTATTTGTCAACGGAAGATATAGCACCATAAAGCGGTAAATCGTAAGAAATATGTGTATAAATTTCGGGTCGTCTTTTCGGCACCATTTTTATATACATATGATTTGCCATTTAAATGTCTTAAATGAGCCAAAAAAAACGATTGTAAATAATCGTTTTTTGTTAAATAACAAAAGAAATTTAACAAAAAATATAGTCTGACCCATTTTTTTCTCTAGAAGTTCTGGGGTCTAGTACATTTTTAAGCAAAAACCGATCATGTAGATTCATTGAAGAAAGTTACTCGTTTGTTCTCATAAAACCTCCACTTTCTAAAACACAGGTGTTAATGGTGTCAGTGGATTGAATATCATAAAAATTGATTTGTAATAAAATTTAGGTATCACCGAATATGTGTTTTAGGAGATAAGCAGATTGGGGGGGAACTCCAATCAACAGCGACAAAGCGGATAGACTTGTAAAGAAAACTTCAAAAGCAATGTCACCATCTAGATTATTACAATAAAAGATTTGAAGAACTAACAAAGCGATATGAGCGAAGTATAGAGAAACATGAAGATCTCATCAAAGGTAGAAATAATAAAAAATCACAGGCACTCAAATTGAAATCCTTCTTATCAAACTTTAAAAAACTGATGAAAAGCTCTTAGAGTGGAGTGAACAGATTTGGATGCTATTCGTAAAAATTACAGTTGTTCATAAAGATGAAAGTCACATTCAAGTTCTAAAATGGGACTGAAGTCAAAAGTTTATGAAAGTAAGAATCCACCAATTGAGCAAGTACATATTTAAAATCATTAAAAAATGTTACAAATGTAACATCTGTTGCATTTGTAACATTTTGGTGATATGATTAGCTTATAAAATTTTTGATGCACAGACGAGCAATTTTAGAGTGAAAAGTATAAATTATTGCAAATTAAGGATAATCATCAATAGAGAGGAATATATGAATGATAAAAGTACAAAACTTGACAAAAGATTTCGGTTTTAATAGAGGGGTATTTGATATTTCCTTTGAAGTCAAAAAAGGTGAAGTATATGGTTTTCTTGGACCAAATGGTGCTGGGAAAACAACAACGATCAGAATGCTAATGGGTTTTTCTCATCCGGATACTGGAATCGCTACGATAGATCATAGGAATTGTTGGAAAGAACATTCAACAATTTTAAAGGATGTGGGCTATCTACCTGGAGAAATTGCTTTACCCGAGGGATTAAATGGAGCAGAGTTTATCGAAATGATGAAGAAAATGAAGCGTGCGGATGACGAAAGGATAAATTACTTACTTGAAATGTTTGAATTGAACCCCAAACAAAATACTAAAAAAATGTCAATTGGCGATAAAAGAAAACTAGCAATTATTTCAGCATTTATGTCAGATTCAAAAATTTTAATCCTTGACGAACCGACAAGTGGGCTTGATCCAATCATGCAAAATAAGTTTATAGAGCTAATCAAAGAAGAGAAAAAAAGAGGAAAGACGATTTTTTTATCCACACATATATTTGCAGAGGTTGATGCCACTTGTGACCGCTTGTCAATTATTAAAGAGGGTAAAATAGTTACGACTATAGAAACAGACACATTAAAAAATAATGAAAATAAAATATTCAAAATAGAATTTTTAAATGACCAAGATTTCAATGAAGTCATCGAGTCGAAAATGAATATCGTATATAGTGATAAGATAAAAAGAAAAATTAGAATAGCGGTAAATGATAAAGATATAAATCGTTTGATCAATTTAATATCTAAGTATGAAATTAAATATTTTTCTGAATCGAAATTTACACTTGAAGATTATTTCTTAAGTTACTATCGTCCTAGAGAGGAAGCATAAGAATTATGAGCATAATAAAAATTGAAAATTTAACAAAAGATTATGGATTATCAAGAGGTATATTCGACATTAATCTTGAAGTGGAAAAAGGAGAAATATTGGGGTATATAGGAACAAACGGAAGTGGAAAAACAACAACCATTCGAAATATTATGGGATTTATAAAACCTGATTCTGGGAAGGTTAAAATCTTAGATCAAGAGGTGAATTATACCACTGAATATTTGATGAAACATATCGGATATGTACCCGGTGAAATTTCATTTCCAGACATCGGTGATGGAAACGCATTTTTAAAGAATCAAGCAGAAATGATTGGTCTAAAAGATATGGATTATGCAAACTATCTCATAAAAAAACTAGAATTAGATACCACTGCAAATCTTAAACATATGAGCAAGGGAATGAAACAAAAGACGGCTATCGTATCAGCTTTTATGGGAAAACCAGATATTTTGATTCTAGATGAACCATCAACTGGACTTGACCCGCTAATGAGAGAAAATTTTGTTGACATATTGATTGAAGCGAAAAACCGAGGAGCAACTATTTTTATGAGTAGTCATGTATTTGAAGAATTGGAAAAAACATGTGACCGTGTTACGCTTCTTTTGAATGGCAAAATTATAGATACAGTCAATATGAAAGATATCCAGCACAACGAAGTAAAGACATATGTCATTGGATTTGAAGGCAAAGAAGATTTTCAGAAGTTCATAAAAGAGCCAATTAACTTCATTTTTAAGAAAGAGAAGCACTATCAAGTGACTGTAGAAATTTCGGATAAGGATATTAACAAATTTATGAAATTATTAGATAACTATGATATAAAGTACATCAAAGAGGAAAAATACACGCTTGAAAAATATTTTCTAAGAAAGATTATTGAGGTAAAAACAAATGATTAGTGTTCCATTACTAAAACAAACAATAAAATCAAATTTTGGGCTTTGGATTGTGTCGACGCTCACAGTTAGTTTGCTTTATACGATTATCAAGATTGCTGTGGGGTCAATCGTTGTATCAGGTAGCACTGACCCCAATGCGTTACTGCCTTATATTCAGGCTTTGGCTGCAGCGGGATTAACGCTTGAGAATCTTTTTATAACCATAGGAATCAATCCTGATATTTTAAGTGGTTTAGCATCGATGGATTCTAATGTCCTCATCAGCATGATTTTCTACCCTGTTGTCGGCGTACTATTGCCATTGGTCTATACTGTAATTGTTGGTAATAAGTTGTTTGCTAATCAAATTGATAGAGGCTCCTTAGCATTTGTTTTGTCTACTCCGATAAAAAGATCAAAAATAGCAATCACACAAATGTCTTACTTTGTACTGTCCATTGCATTCATGTTTATCTTTATCACAGGTGTTGATGTAATTTTGACAGTAACGATAGATAATTCATTGGAATTAGAAAAAATATTATTGTTAAATTTAGGACTATCGCTGTTCACTCTTGCGATGGCTTCCATCACATTTATGTTTTCTGCAATATTTAATTATTCGAAACACTCTTTATCACTAAGTGGTGGCTTTGCATTATTATTCTTTATATCAAAAATTTTGGGATTGTTTGGATCAGATTTATTCATGAATATGGGAATAGGAATTGAGCCAATGGGTTTTTTCAATAAGATCACAATGATATCTTTGATTAATACCACTTCGATACTTGATGGCACAAGTGACTTTATTATACAGTTTGTAATTCTAGTGCTTATTTCCATAATCTGTTTTACCACAGGAAGCATCTGGTTTACGAAAAAGGATATACCCGTATAACTTCTTGGGCAAATTCTCCTTTTAAGGGATCAAATTTAATAAAAGAAAGGTTGACATAATGAAAAAACTAGTCATTTTTGATTTGGATGGAACATTAACAAATAATATTAATCTATCAGAAATAATCTATCGAGAAATTTCGAAGAAATATCATCTTGTGGAATTATCAAGTGAAGAAATAAG